>SBBR01000102.1 GCA_005239615.1 archaeon | reverse complement strand
GTGAACGCCTCCTCCGAATGCACTGCCAGTGTGGGGAGTTCCGCCTGCGTGAGGCCCTCAAAGAACCCAACAGAATTCACCTTCACCTGCGGCAGGCCGAGCCTTGTCTCGACCTGTATCGGTTTCCTGCTGGTGGTGAGGAAAACAAAATCAACCGCTTCATTGGCATCAGCTGTCCTCGCCACAATGAAGTGGCCAGCGTCGATGTACCCTGCTTCCCCATAAGTAGAGTCAACCCCTATCCATCCAGTGCCTGGGAGGAAAACTTCTAGCCAGCCGTGGTTGCCGAAGCGCTCGCCGTCAAAGCTGATGCCTGAAACGTACCTTGCGGGAACGCCTTTTATGCGAAGGAATGCAGCAGTCAGGTTAGCGAACTCGTCGCAGACCCCCGCACCGGCATCATACGTCTGCCTCGCGCTGTAAATCGTGCCGTAATAGTTTTCGAAATCGTACTTTATGTTGCTGTTCACCCATTCCGCCACCTGCCTGATTGTGCCTATTTCTGAGTCGCTTAGGAACTCGAGGTTTGCCTTGCTCCTCAAGCTCTGGTCGTTCACCTCGATGTAATCCGTCTGTCCAAGGAAATTGTTAATGTCCATTATGGCAGCGCTCAGGTTGTAGTCCTCGCCTAGGCCTATCTTTGCGGTTTTCCTGAGCCTTGCCTCCCTCACTATGCGGAACTCTGGCGTGTCAGCGAACTCGTAGAGATCGTCTATGTTGTACTTGGAATAGTAGAGGCCGTTCCTCTCCACGTGCACTGGCAGTATTTTCGCCCCGCCGATTTCCATGTACTCGTCCAGCGAGACAAGCTCCTGGTCAGGCAAGCTCCTCAGCGAAAGCGCGAGCAGCTCCATCCTGTCCCCTGCCGAGACAGTGCCGTAAAAAGCGCCCCTTGCCTCGTTGGTTACCGTCACATCCATGGCCTTTATCGTCGCCGGCCTGTAGTCGAGGGCATGCGCGAAACCACCCAGAGCCAGCACTAAGGTCAGTGCGAAAATTATTTTTATTTGGGGGCTGTGGGTCATCCAAGGATTATGGCATTCAAGTGATTTATAGGTTTGTGTCGACCTTTTTCCAAAATGGCCGGCGAAAAATGTACTACGTTCCTTTCTTCGAAAGGAAGTGGGTCTGGCAGGACTGCAGCCTTTTCTTTTCTCTTTGGAAGAGAAAAGAAAACGCTGGCGAAAAGAAAAGAGAAATCGCTTCGCTGGCGAATGAAGACTTATGGCCTATCGCAGATGGACCGACGTGTGCCCTTCCGAGGAGCACGCTCTGATGGGCCGGGCAGGAATCGAACCTGCGACCTCATCGGTGTAAACGATGTGTCATGACCGCTAGACCACCGGCCCGACCTTTTTTCTTTTCTTGGGAAGAAAAGAAAAAAGCTCGCCCAAAAAAGAAAAGAAACGCCGATTGTGGCTATTGTAAAAACTGTTTCCGCCGTAACCTTTATATACAAATTAAACCCTTAATATGCTCGGTCTTTTATGAGGCGTCTTATTTACCTCCGCGTGGCTGACAGGGACGTGCACCTGCCCAGGCTTATCGGCGCGTTCATACTTGCTGCGGCTGTCCTGATGTTCTTCCATGCGATATTCTCCATGGTGGACTCTTGGAATACTGTCAAGTATTACAACTCATGTGTGGAGAGCCTGAGCTCCTATTCAACCACGGATGAGCAGAGGGCGCAGTTCACGTTCTGCTCGGATGCGCTCTACCGCGCAACAGGAGTTGTTGTGCGCGGCGAGGCTCCGCTGCTATCCGCCGCCCAATTCGCTGGCGCGATACTTTCCCCCATTGCCTCTGTTCTCTTCTGGCTTGCAATCCTTCTCTTTGGATACCTGCTCTACCGCAGCGGCGACCTTGAGCTCCCGATTGAGGAGAGAATCAGGGAAGTGCCGGATTATCCGGTGACGCAGGGTAAGGGCTTCAAGAAAAAAAAGTGAACAATAAAACCGCATTTACTCTCCGCAAAATATCATAGTTTGAATTCCAAGATTGCCATTTTCGGACCAATATTGGCATTCATTTTCTTTTTCTTGCTGATAGCGGCATATGCTGGGCCTGACGAAGCTGCCAAACCGGTAACTGATTCCATCAAGTCATTTGCGGATGTGCTCTCGAAATTTTATTTACGGTGACGTGAAAAATTTATTTGCGAAGGCGCAGCCTTAAATCGCCACGGCCTTCACTTTCGGGTTGTTCTCTATTTTTCCCTTGCGGCAGCCGACCACGAATTTTGCCCCGGCCTTTTCCGCAGCATCGACGAGCCTTTTCGTGACTACCCCATCGAGGACTACCGCGTGGGCGTTCTTCGCTTTGCCTATTTCGGCTACCACGTCCTTAACCTTGACTTCCTTCATCACTGCATTGTCCACGCCGAGAATCCTGGCCTTCATGCTGCCCTTTAGCTCCTCGACCATTGGCCTGAATCTTTCCTCCTCTTCTCTAGTAAGGAGAGATGCTGCCGGCACTTGCGCACCTGCTTCTGCGACAGGGTCGTCAATGTTGAACGCCATCCTCTCCTGCGCTGGTCTGCGTGGCGCTCCCCTCATTTCCATGCCAAAGCCCTGCCTCGGGAACCTTTGGGGTCGGTCAATCCCATCCCACATTCCCCTTCCACCCCTCATCCCAGGTCCGCGCCCCCTTCCGAAACCCATGCCACCTCTCATTGGCCTTCCAATGCCCATGCGCGACCTCTCGTATGGCGCTATTGCTTCTCCAAACCCCCTGCTTCCGGCGCCAGGCATTCCGTCCTCGGTGCCTCCAACTTCAGTCCTTTCAGTATGCCCGAAAGCCCTGCCTCCTGTTGCGCCTTCCATGCTGCCCCTTGCCTCCCAGCGCTCGAACCTCCTCTGCTCGAACGGCCTGTCCTCAGAGAATACCTCCGTCGGCGCCACGGCCCTCTTGAGCGACTGTAAAATTTCCTTGCGCGTGAGCTCCTCCACTTCCTTGCCGTCAGGGGCCTTCGCGATGAACTGCACCCTCGCAATCTGGCAGAGCTTCCTCGCGTTGAGCAGGCCTCCCCTGTCGCCGTCGATGAATGCTGTTATCAGCTTCTCCCTGCTCAGCCTCACGATTGTGCTGGAGATGTTCGAGCCGTTCATGCCTATGACGTTCCTTATCTGGTTGCGCAGGAGGTTGAGGACATCAGCCCTTCCCTCGACCACAATTATCTCATCGCTCTCATCGATGTTAGGGCCCGCGGGCAGCTTGTCCGGCCCGTATTCAGTGATGTCGGCAGCCCTCGCGTTCTCCCTTATTTCCTCGCTAATGCTCTGGACTTCAGGCTTGGACTTCTCCATCATCCTCTTGAAGAGCTCCTTCGCCCTGTCCTTTATCTCATCGCGCTTGCTTGACCTGGTATCAGCAATATCCGCAATCTCGAACTTCGCGGCGCAGGGCCCCACCTTGTCGACGCTCTCTATGCCCGCGGCGAGTATGCTCGTCTCAGCCATGTCCATCGAGCTGGGAACCACGACATCCCCTTTCGTGCGGCCCATGGAAGTGCTGTGGTTGATTTCTATCCTGCCGACCTTGCCGTTCTTCTGGAGCTCCTTGAGGTCCATCTCGTCCCCCAAAAGCCCTTCGCTCTGGCCGAATATCGCGCCGATTATGTCGGGCTTGTCGACGATGCCGTCAATCTCGAACTTCATCTTTATCTCGTACTTGACCGTGTTTATGTATGTCTTTGCCATTTAACCATCTCCTTGAAACTGGCTATTTCCCTATATGTAGAATTAGGTTTTGCAGGCGTGTACAATAATTTGGCGTATTGCCTGTGGCGAAATTCCACTGACAAGAACTCTTTTTTTCCTGTCCCTGACAATATTTCGGTTTTGGCGTGAAACAATTTTTCGAGCTCTTCTAGAAGCTCCCTGTTGGCCCTTCCCTCAAGGGCTTTTTCCTTACCTTGATTTTGAGCGCATTCATCCAGGGATTGAATCCCATTATGCGGAACTGCCTCTAGCCCGGAATCACTTCCAGGTCGATTTCAACACAGTTGCTGTGGCGCCCTGTTTCAGACCGTTAACCATCAAACCAAATTATTTGCAAATCGCTGTTTCCTAACTCGCGTAAATGCCATTACGTGCCTTGCATTGGCACTATAAGTCTTACCCCCAGAAACCATTATTAAGGTAGGTGTCAGGCGCCTAGAAGCCCTCGATTTGGCGATTTGGGGCATTTTAAGGGGCTTATTGGGCAAACTTGGGCTAGCGTTCTTTTTGGCGGAATCCGGATTATTTCAGTTTCCCTTTTAAACGGAAACCGCCCACTTTTTGTATGGTGCACTACAACAAGGGCGCGAATGCAGAGAGGGAGCTAATCAAGCTGTTCTGGGCAAAGGGCTTTGCGGTCGCGCGAACAGCTGGTTCTGGAAAGAACCTTCTCCCGATGCCTGACCTGATTGTAATCGGCAAAGACAGGAAAATGGTCATCGAGGCCAAGGCATGGAGGGCAGACCACCTGAACATTGCCCCAAGCCAGATAGAGGAGCTCTTCAAGTGGGGCAGCCGCGCCGGAGCCGAGGTTTTCGTAGCGTGGAAATATCCAAACATGGGCTGGTTTTTCGTGAGGCCGGAGGATTTCAGCAGGGGCAAGAACTACAACATCTCATTTGAAAAGGTGCAGAAGGTAGGGGTTCCCCTAGAAATTCTCATCGGCGAGCAGCAGAGGCTCGTTGTCGCGCCGAAAAAAACGCGAGCCGAATCCCGCCCGGGGCAGGCCGGCACCCTGACAGGCGCCTGATTTTTTCCCGGGTTTTCCCCCTCGCCACTGCCAATAAACCATTCCTGCGCATGGCACGATTAAGGTTATAAATCTCTGCGAGACGGATTAATCTGTCAGCATGATAGAGCTTGAGATGCTTATCCACGAGCTGGAGAGGCTCTACTCGAACGAGAAGAGCATCCGCAAGAAAGTGATGCTAGAGGCCGCGATAAAGTCGATGAAGGATTACTCGCGCGAAACTGCCTGATTCTGGAGCCTGCACCGGGAGAGCAAATAGTTAGCCTTGCCACTAATAATTTCAACCGAATTAAAAGTAGGTTGGGTCATTCTTCACATGATGAAAATACATTGTGTTTTGGTCGCAGCCCTTACGGTTGCTGCACTGATTTCCGCGGTGGTTATCGCCCTGAGTGATTTTCCGGTTACCTGGGTTTCAACCGACAAAACGACCTATTTGCAGGGTGAAAACGTCAAAATAAATTATGGTTCAATCCAGCTTTTGTGGCAAAACTGTCGAGCAACTCCGGATCTCATGATATACGAGGTGCATGGCGAGGAATCCAAAAGCATAAACCACAGAAAGGTGGTTTACAGTTTTGGCAGCCAGTTTTGTCTTGACGGGAAATTGTTCGGCGGGGCATACCATTGCGATGTGGTATGGACTCTATTCCCACCGGAGTTCTACAACAGATCAATCGATTATGAGTGGGACAGGAAAATGCTGGAGCCGCAGGGCAAGGTCAGTTCGTGCAAAGCTGGACAGGATGACATATTCCTTGGGCGCGAAATACGAAATTATGTCACGGTAAACGCCCCTACGGGAAAATATATCGTGCAATACGGGGGTTCGAAGGCGCGCTTTGAATTAAAGTGAACTGCTCGCCCATATTTGCCTGTGGCGGCGCATGAGAACTGGAACAGGCTTTTCTTCTTACTTTCTCATCGGCCCTGTAGCGGTTATCGGCTTGAGGTTCGCGAGCGTCACTTCCGCTTCCGGTTGCATCTCAGTGGCCAAGAAGAGCATGGTTATCGTGAGCAGCGCCATCACTGTCATCACTATGAGCGAGTCAATGCTTAGGGGCTTGCCGAAGACGTTGTAGAGGAAATAAAGGTTCGCGAGGCCGAAGATGAGGCCAAACCCCCAGAGAATGTCCGCGACCATCCTGGAGTGGCTGCCCCATGACATAGGCTTCGGCGCTTCGATGCCTTTCTCCGCCCTCAGTTGCCTGTTCTGCACAAGCTTGACCTTCTCGTTCAGCTCGAAAATTCTTCCCCTCATCTCCATGAGGAGCCTCGACTGGTCCTTGTAGGGCTCGACGCGCTTCACTGCCTCGGATATCTGGCCGAGCTGTGACCTAATCTCCTGCAGCTGCTTCGGCGCGTCCCTCACCTGCTCAAGTTCCTTCACGCTTTCGCCCATCTGCGCTATTCTTGCCCTTATTTCCTGCACTTGCTTCGCCTCTTCCGCGCTGCTTGCCTGCTTGCTTGCCTGCATCTGCGAGAGGACATCAGCGAGCTGGCCTACCCTTGCCCTTAGCTCCTGCACCTGCCTCGGCGTTTCCCTGACCTGCTCAAGCTGCTTCACAGTGTCTCCAACCTGGCCAAGCTTCGTCCTTATTTCCTGCAGCTGCTTCGGCGCGTCCTTCATCTGCTCAAGTTCCTTCACGCTTTCGCCCATCCTTGTTATCCTCGTCCTTATTTCCTGCACCTGCTTCATCTCATCAGCGCTAAGGGTCTGCCTGCTGCCCTGCAGATGCGACAGTACATCCGAGAGCTGCGCTGTCCTTGTGCGTAACTCCTGTACCTGTCTCGAGTCAGCGCCTCCTGCGTGTGGCTTCGCCTGCATCTGCCTTATGGCGTCGGCCATCTGGCCCATTCGCACCTTCATCTCCTCTATCTGCTTTCCCTGGTCGATGGAAGCGCCTGCAGGCCTGCCCTGTATCTGCCTTAGGAGGTCTGCAATTGAGTTCATCCTCGCCTTGACTTCCTGCACTTGCCCGAGTTCTTCCATGAGAGGCTGGAGCTGCTTTGCCTCAACCTTGCTCGCCTGCAGCTGCTTTACGGTTTCGTTGAGCTGCCCTATCTGCGCCCTGACTGCCTGCATCTGCTTCAGGTCTTCCGCGCTGAACTGTGCATGCTTTGCGCCCTGCGCCTCCTTCAGCGCCTCGCCGAGCTCCTGCATCTTTGCCCTCATTTCCTGCATCTGCTTCGCAAGGTCTGTGCTGGCCGCTGCAATAGGCTTGTTCTGTATCTGCCTTAAAGAATCCGCGAGCGTGTTCATCCTCGCCTTGACTTCCTGCAACTGCCTGAGCTCATTGGTCAGGGGCTGGAGCTGCTTTGCCTCTGCCTTGGTGCTCTGCACCTGTCTCACTGTCTCGTTGAGCTGGGCCATCTGCGCCTTCACGGTCTGGAGCGTCCTCACGTCCTCCGGGCTCAGCGGCCCGACCTTGCCGGTCTGTATTGCCTTTACAGCATCGCCGAGCTCGTTGAGCTTCACCTTGACCTTCTCGTTCAGCTCGTTCACGCGCAGGACGTTCTCCTTTATCTGCTCCTGGAATGTGCGGCTTTGCCCTGTTATGTCCTGCTCGTACTCCTTGAGGTCGCTGATAACCGCCCTCGTGACTTGCTGTCTTGTCTCGCTGGCAACGCTCATCGCCTCTTCCTCAATGAACTTCTTGAGGACGGGCTTTTCCTGTTCGAGCTGCTGTTCGACAATCTTTTTAACCTCCCTCCTCAGGATGGAGAATGTGTCGGCCTGTGCAATCCTGAGCAGCTTCTCAGCCTTCTCCTCAGGCACGCCGAGGTCCTTCAGCGTCTTGACTATGCGCTCGTCTGGCTCGCCCTCGCCGACCATCTTTTCGATGATTTCGATTATGCTGATGTCTTTTCTGTCCATTACCTGACACTCACGACCTTTTGGAACTGCTGGTTAGTATTTGCGAAGTTGACATTAAAATATATAGTGGTCTCGCCCTGTTTGCCTGGAACCAGCCTATAGCCTATTTTCCTGCACTCATCCCTATTCAGCGTGAATGAGTCCTCTCCGTTAGGGGAGAAAAACACCAGTGGCTCGTGGATTTCCTCGACCTTCACATTCATCTCGGCTTGCTGGTAGTTGCATACCTCGGCCGAGAATTCAAATGGCTTTCCTATCTCGGCAGCTGCCGGCATGCCGATGCTTATAGGTTTTTTCGTGGAGGTCCTCAGGTCAATTTCCTTCTCAATCCAGAGGTGGAACGGCGCCTGCACCACAATTCTGACTTTCCTCTCCCCAATGATGGACATGTCGAGCTGCCTCTTTTCCTTGGGTGCGAGCAGGGCGATTGCGTTGAGGTCTCCCTCCTCTCCGCCGGCCTTGTACTTCACCTGGACATTGTTAATGACCCTGTCGGTTGTGTTCACCACAAACACGTCCTTTCCGCCGCTGAATGGATTGACCTGCTCCCTGATCTCGATGCCTGTGTTGAAGAAGAGGAGGTATGCCAGCAGCGCTGTCAGGGCCGCGAATATGAATATGAATAACCCCGGAACTGGCCTGCGCTTCACCTGCCTCATGCTGCTTTAATGTGGGAATTCTTTATTTTAAACCTTTACCTAGGCGAAGGGTCCGCGCCAGACCAGTACTACCTCGCTCTGCTCGGTAGGACTTGCTGGCCTTTGGCCTCACACTACAATGGCGGATGTTGCAGTCACATGATATGCCAGACCTTAGCCCAGCAAGGTAAGCAGTGTTTGTGTGTGCAGCACTAGCGTGACATCAGTTCATTTCTTGTTTTTATGGTTTCTGTGCAAGCCAAGGTTCCCTTTCTGCAGGTCGTTAATGATTATCCTCACCGCGGCGTTCAGGTCAGGCCTTCCTCCCTTCAGGAGCCTGTTCCGTGCAATCGCGAGCCTGTCCAGGAACTCCTCCCCGTCCTTTGCCCCATACACATTATAGTGCGCGCAAAGGCCCTTGTGGTTGCTCTTGAGCAGGGTGTCCGCGATTTCCACGCCTGTTGATTCGAGGTCCTTAACCTGCTCGAGGTTCTTAGAGCCCAGCATCACCATTAGGGTTTCGTCCTTGTCATCTACCTGAATCACCCCAGGGGTGTCAATCAGCATCACCCTGTGGCTCACGCGCACGAACTGCACGCCCTTTGTGAAACCCGCCCACGAGGATGTGCGCGCCGCCCTTTTCCTGCTGAGCACATTGATTATGCTGCTCTTGCCCACATTAGGATAGCCGACAATTGCGACCTTTGCTGTTCGCCCTTCCGAGAGCTCGCCGATTTTCTTGCGCAGGCTGGATGTCCCCTGCCTGTTTGCTGCCGAGGAAAAAATGCAGTTCTGGCCCATCGCCTTCCTGTGCAATGCCGCTGCCTCCCTTCCAATCAGGTCGGTCTTGTTGAGCAGCAGAATGAGCTTTTTCCCCTTGCCCTTCACAAGCCTCTCGAGCTCTGCATTCCGGCTCTTTGCTGGGAAGCGCGCATCTAGCACCTCTATAACAATGTCGGCCTCGTCCACGACCTTTTTCACGGTTTCCCAGTAGCCCATGCACCCAACCCTGACAATCTCGCAATGGCTTACCTAATGGCGCCCTTGATTATTTGTCCGCCCGCCTTGAGGAAGTAAATCCCGGCGAAAATTAGAATGGCGAACACAGCCATCACGCCCAGCGGGCTGCTGCCGGAGAAGATGTCCTTTACCAGGAATGCCTTTTGCAAGGAGCCGAACATTCCTAGCAGCGCGACAGCCATGAAAATGGCAAGCAGTGCAATTCCCGCATAAAACATTTTTTTGTGCAGCTTCATCAGAGCAACTTGAGGTCTTTAGTGAACTTATTGATTTCGCTCTCTGGGCCGGGGCCGATGCCGAGGCAGGTTACGCTCCCGGCCTCGATTTGGGTCCTGCCGGCGTCGTGTATGAGCGCAACAGGGAGGATGTTTTTCACACTTTCAAAAAGGGCCAGGAGCTTCTGTGCACCCACGACTTTCACAACGACCTTTGCCTGACCGCTGCCTTTCCACGCCTCGACCCACTGGGGGTTTTTCTTTTTGGCCTTTTCATAGGCTTCGAGCGAGGCGTGCGCGACTTGGGCAGAGATTTTTCCCTTCCCCATGCCGAGGTCAGAGCGCACCACTATTACCTGCTTGAATTGCATGGAAAACACTTGTCTGTATGGAGATTTAATTGTATTTTTCAAGCTCTTCAAAATCAACTACATTTATTTTGCCGTGTTTTCGGAAATCCCTCGAATTTTCTGTAATGATGGTGTCCACGTCATACCTTTCCATTGTTGCCATTATCAGCCCGTCGTAATATGGCAGTGCATTCTCCCTTGCGATTTCAACGGCTTTTACAACATCCTCCTTAGAGTCAACCAGAACCCAGAACGCGTTTGAGTAATCCTCAATCCATTTTGCTATTTTTTCCTTTCCAAGGCTCGTTTTTTTCACGCAAATTGCGGCGAATTCCCTGAGGTTTTGGAGTGAAACAAAAAGCAGATCGTTCTCTTCCTGTTTCCTGTACCATTCAAGCGCCCTCTGGTGCTTTTCTGGGTCTTTCGTATCGGCTATGTACACAAGAATGTTTGTGTCAACAAGTGCGCTATTCATACGCTTCTTCCCTCCTGAAAGTTCCAATACCAAGGTTTTTCGCGTTTTCCGCTTCGTGCAGAATCCTCCTGTATGCCCTTAACCTATTCCTTTGCCTATCAAGCAAGTCAATCCCCTCGGAAGCCACTTTCACCATCGCGCCCTTTTTGCCCCTATACATTTCCTTTGCAAGTCTCCTGAGGGCGCTTTCGTGTTTTTCGTCAAAGAACATTACTACCTGTCCCATGCAAACACACCTAATTAGGTCACTAATTAGTTATAAATGTTTGGTTTAAAGCCCATCACCCAAGTGGTTTATGTTGAAGGCTATTCGACTATCGCAACTGCCTGCACGGCGCGCGTCCGCTTTCGCAAATAAGCCGTGCTAAACCAGCTCCCAATAAATGCGCCTGTTCTTCGCCGCCGTTTTCGGCCGGCGGTGCCGACTGTTATCTCCTTTTCAGGGAGAATTGCTACTAAACCAATTCCCAATAGATTCTCCTGTTCTCCGCCCCTTTGTTTTTCATGTCGGTTATTTTCACGGCACCGATTTCCTTTGTGCCCTTAACGTGCGTGCCCCCATCAGCCTGCACATCAAAGTCCCCAATGGAAAGTATCCGCAGGACAGGAATATCCTTTGGCAGCACGTCCTTGAGCCTGAATAGTTCGGGGCGCGAGAGAGCCTTTTCCCGTTCCTCAAACGCAATCGAAACCGACAAATCCTGTGCAATCACTTCATTCGCCTTCCTCTCGACCTCAGGTATTTTTTCCTTCGTGAACGCTGGCAGTCGAAGTCCATTCTGGTTTGCCGCTCGCCGAGCTGGTTGCCGGTTATCAGCGCGCCGTACTC
>SBBR01000037.1 GCA_005239615.1 archaeon | reverse complement strand
GTTCCTCTACTCCCATAAAACAATACAACAACGCAAAGAGGTACTACTCCGCATGATAGCGGACAACCTCAGGATAGGGTGAGACTTTCAACGGAGCCGCATGGCCCACGACCTTGAAACAATGATTATTCGCCACAAAAAAAGAGTGCGCACCACCAAAATATATTCGTCGTTTGCCAGATTTCTCGTTGGCAAAAGTCGAAACCTTTTTATAGTCCACCTCCAACAATCGGTTGAGTATGGTGAGCGAAAAAGCAAAGGAAATGCTGCACACAGCAGAGGCAAAGAGGCAGAACAGGGCAAGGATAGTGTACGAGTTCCTGAGCCAGACAAAAGGCGCCCTGGAAGCAGGGACGAGGGATTTCCCCGCAAAAGCGAGTGAAATACTGAATGCCGGGGCAAGGGATGCTGAAGCGCTCCGTGGCAGGGCAAAGGAAATCTTTTCCGCAAAGGCCAGAGAAGCCCGCGAATTTCAGGGAAAGGCCGCCGAGGCACTGAAGACAAGGGCAATGGTAGCCAGGGAAATCCACGCAAAGACCGCGAAAGCCCTCAAGGCCGGGGCAGGAAAAGCCGGGAAGCTGGTGAATGCCAAGGCGAAGGAAGCCAGGGCGTTCATGAAGGCGCGCACAGCCAAGATGCTCAAGACAGGCGAGGCCAAGAAGCGCACGCAGGAAAAAATTGTCAGGGAATACCTCGCGGGCTTTGCCAGTACTTACTGATTCTTGAAGGTGGTTGGCGGCGCCTGGGCTGGTTTTATTTTTAATGGTGTTTTTCAGCGAATGGTTTTGGCCTACTGGTCTTGGCGGTTGGAAAGATGAAGACGTCGCGCATACCGAAGTTCTACGAAAGGCCCCTTGGAGACAGGCTAGGCATTGTCAAAGAATTTGGGGGGTTAAGTGAAGAGGACGTGACACAGCTCCAAAAATACGGCGCGCTGGACTTCGAGACCGCAAATAGGATGATTGAGAACGTGGTCAGCACCTTTGCCCTGCCTATGGGCATAGCAACCAATTTCGTAATCAACGACAAGCCATGCCTTGTCCCGTTTGCCATTGAGGAGCCGAGCGTGGTTGCTGCTGCGAGCAACGCGGCTCGGCTCAGCGCCGGATTCGAGGCGAAGGCCACCGAACCTATTATGATTGGGCAGATACAGGTCGTGAACATAAAAAAACCGAAAAAGGCCCTGAAGGACGTCCTGAAGCACAAGAAGGAAATCCTCGGGAAAGCTAATGCTGGGGACTCGACTCTGGTAAAGTTCGGCGGGGGCGCCATCAATATCGAGGGAAAGGAGATCAAGACCTCCCGTGGGAAAATGGTCGTTTTCCACCTGCTCGTTGACGTGCGAGATGCGATGGGTGCGAACGCTGTCAACACCATGTGCGAGCGCATCGCGCCTATGATAGAGGAACTCACCCGCGGAATCGCACGGCTCAGGATAATTTCCAACTTAGCGGTGCACAGGACAGTGAAGGCAAAAAGCGTGTGGAAGAAAGAGAGCATTGGGGAAGAGTGGATTGAGGCAATTTTGGATGCGTATGAATTCGCTGCAAATGATGAGCACAGGGCTTGCACGCACAACAAAGGCATAATGAACGGCATAGACGCGGTGGTGATTGCGACCGGAAATGACTTCCGCGCGGTGGAGGCTGGGGCGCATGCATATGCTGCGCGCTCGGGAAAGTACAGGCCGCTCACAAAATACTACAAAGACAAGAACGACGACCTAGTCGGCGAGATAGAGTTGCCTATGGCGGTTGGCCTTGTCGGCGGGGCAACAAAAACTCATCCCTTAGCCAAGATTAATGTCAAGTTGTTGGGTGTGAAGACTGCGAACGAACTTGCCGAAATAATTGCATCCGTGGGGCTTGCCCAAAATTTCGCCGCCCTGAAAGCGCTGGCGACGGAAGGCATCCAGCGCGGACACATGAGGCTGCACGCGAAAAACATCGCCGCGACGGCTGGGGCGACCGAGAATAAGATTGATGAGATTGCCGCAAAAATGGTTGAGGAGAAGAATATAAGCGTTAGCAGGGCGAAGGAAATAATGGAGGGAAAGAAGTGAGCCCCGGAATCGTAGGCTACGGCGCGTACGTGCCCAAACGGAGAATCACTGTCGAGGAAATCGCGCGCGTGTGGAAGAAGAACGGCAAGGCCATCTCGGCAGGGCTAGGCGTGAAGGAGAAGGCAGTAGGGGCGATGGACGAGGACACCGCCACAATCTCTGTCGAAGCCGCACGCGGGGCGCTCGAGGTTGCGGGCATTGACTCCAGATACATTGACGCGGTGTTCATCGGCTCGGAATCACACCCCTATGCCGTGAAGACGACCTCATCGATTGTAGCCGAGGCGCTTGACTGTGGCAATGATTACTTCTGCGCGGACTTGGAGTTCGCGTGCAAGGCGGGCACAGCAGGGCTGCAGATTGTGTACGCGATGGCGAAGGCAGGGATGATTCGCTACGGGCTTGCAATCGGGGCGGACACCGCACAGGGAAAGCCGGGAGACGCGCTTGAATTCACCGCGGGAAGCGGCGGCGCGGCGTTCATTGTGGGAACGAAAAAGGACGAAATAATTGCTGAAATAAACGACACGCTCTCATTCACCACTGACACGCCTGACTTTTGGAGGAGGCAGCACGCGGAATTCCCTAGGCACGCTGGAAGGTTTACCGGCGAGCCTGCATATTTCAAGCACGTGCTCTCGGCTGCGAAAATGATGATGAAGAAATCAGGCATGGAGGCGAAGGATTTTGATTACGCGATTTTCCACCAGCCGAACGGCAAGTTCCCCAACCGCGCGGCGAAAATGCTGGGGTTCGAGGAAACCAAAATACGGCAGGGCCTTTTGACACCCCTTATTGGAAACACTTATTCAGGAAGCTCGATGGTCGGGCTAGCATCGGTGCTTGATGTCGCTGGCAAAGGGGACAAGATTTTGGTTGTGAGCTACGGCTCGGGCTCGGGGAGCGACGCGTTCGTGCTCACCATTACAGGCAACATTGAAAAGCGACGCGCGAAGGTGCCGCTGCTCGAGGCAATAAAGGAGAAGCAATACATCGATTACGCGGAGTACGTGATACACCGCAAGAAGATAAAGGGGATGGAATGAACATGACAAACTGGGGCAAGATTATTTGGGACGGGATAATTTATTCAGTTGCTGCGGTCATCGTGGCCATAATCCTAATGTACTTCCTCTTTATTTTGGGCGGCCCGGCACCGGCAGTGTTTACGGCCGGGATTGCATTGGCGATTATAATAGGGTTCGGAATTTCTTACGCTAAAAACAAACAGGGGCTTAAGGCATGAGAAGCATCTCGATAGTTGGAGTTGGTCTCACAAAGTTCGGCGAGCACTGGGACAAGGGCTTGAAGGAGCTCATAGCGGAGGCCGGGACTCTGGCGATAGAGGACGCTGGAATTGGGAAGGTAAAAATACAGGCGGTTTACGCCGGCTGCATGGCATCAGGAAGGTTCAACGGGCAGGAGCACATCGGCGCGCTTGCCGCGGACGTTTTGGGGCTTAATCCAATTCCCGCAACAAGGCTTGAAGGGGCGTGCGCGAGCGGCGGCCTTGCACTGCGAAATGCCTACCTCGCCATACGCACTGGCGAATTTGATGTTGCACTTGTTGTCGGGGTCGAGAAGATGACAGAGGTTGATACTGGCGATGCTGGGTTTGCGCTCGGTGGTGCAAGCGATGCCGAAACTGAGCTGTTTGCCGGGGCGAGCTTTCCTGCGCTCTACGCGCTCATGGCACAGGCCCACATGGCAGAGTTCGGCACGACAGAAGAGCAGCTCGCGGCGGCATCGGTGAAGAACCACAAGAACGCCAGCCAGAACCCTTACGCGCAATTCCGCAATGAAATCACTGTCGCGGATGTGATGAAGTCAGGGTACGTTGCCTCGCCACTCAAGTTGCTCGACTGCTCGCCCATAACCGACGGCGCGGCCGCGGTTGTCCTGATGGCAACCGATGTTGCAAGGAAAATGAATGCCGCGAGAAAGGCGGTTGAAATCATTGCCTCTGCACAGGCCTCTGACACGCTTGATTTGGCTCACCGAAATAACCTCTATGAGACAGCAGCGGCGAAAAAGGCTGTGCAGGACGCCTATAGACAGGCCGGGATTTCAGCAAAAGATGTTTCATTTGCCGAAGTGCATGATTGTTTCTCGATTGCGGAAATAATGGCGATAGAGGCGCTTGGGTTTTGCAGGCAGGGTGAAGGCGGGAAATTCACCGCTGACGGGCACACAGCAATCGGCGGGAAAACCCCGGTAAACACCTCTGGCGGCCTAAAGGGTGATGGACACCCCGTGGGTGCAACAGGAGTGAAGCAGGCAATAGAGGCATACTGGCAATTGAATAATTTGGCAGGGGCAAGACAGGTCAGGGGTGCAAAAATCGGGCTCACGCATAATGTGGGCGGAAGCGGGGCTACGGCAGTCATTCATTTGTACAGGAAGGCGTAAACATGGCAAACGAAAGGATTAAACTTTTAAGCCATACCAAACAGCAATATCTAGAAAATGGACAAAAATCTCGGCGTTAGACAAACTGGTAAAAAAATTGGGGCAAAAAGTAATCAGGGGGTGAAAAAAATGATAATAACTACAACGGACTTTATTCCTAACAAGAAAATCAAGGAATTGCTTGGCGTGGTGAGGGGTAACACGATAAGG
>SBBR01000026.1 GCA_005239615.1 archaeon | reverse complement strand
GCTCCGCACAGACCCAAAAAAACTCTCCGACGCCCTCGGGTCCAAAGGATGGGGATTGAAGCCGCTTTTCCATGAGAACGCCTTTGCCCTGGAAGGCGTTGAAAGGCCGGGGCAGAGCGAGGAATTTAAGAATGGGTTGTTCAATTTGCAGGAGAAGGCCTCGATGCTTCCCGCCATAATCCTCAACCCGCAAAAAAATGGTTTTGTCCTCGATGCCTGTGCCGCCCCAGGCAACAAGACCTTGCAGCTAGCATGCATCATGGAAAAAGGAAAAGGCGCGACAGGGTTGCCCGGAAAAGGCAGTTCCGCGCCAGTGAAAACCACTGAGGCAGGCGCAAATGAAGCTAAGGCGCAGGGCGTGGAAAGCTGTGGCAAAATAGTGGCGGCTGACAATAACGTGCAGCGTTTCAGGAGCCTGCGATTCAACGTGAAGAAGTTCGGCATGAGGAATGTTGTTTGCCAGAGGCAGGATATCCTCACCGCAAAAAAGATGGGAGTGTTCGACAAAATACTCCTCGACGCGCCTTGCAGCTCTGAGGGGCTTGTGCGCAAGGACCTCGATGCGCTCAGGAACTGGACACCACGGCTTGTGGCGGAAAAAGCCGCGCTGCAGAAAAAGCTCCTTGCAAAATGCCTACAACTGCTGAAAAGGGGCGGGGAACTGGTTTACAGCACTTGCTCGCTGTCTCCTGAAGAGGGCGAGGAAGTGGTGCAGGAATTTTTGGGCCGGGGGAAAATTGAATTATTGGAGTGCGGCGTTGAGGGGTTCAGGACGAGGACGGGGCTCACTAAATACGATGGGAAAAGATTTGACGGAAGTATGGTGAAGGCCGTTCGCATCCTCCCGCAGGATAATGACAGCCAGACATTCTTCATTGCAAAAATGAAGAAACTTTAGAAAAAAGGCGCAAGCCCCCTGAAACAATTAAAAGGCTTCCCAAAGCTAATTAGTTCGAATTGCCTGCATAGTGTATCGGCTAACACACATCCCTGTCACGGATGAGAGCCGGGTTCAATTCCCGGTGCAGGCGCTCTGAGTTCTATTGGCTCCCAATCCCTGCCGACTCTTCTGAATCTGCTTAGCCACACTTTGATTTTAGTGTTTGCTTTTGCTTTTTGTCAAGAAGTGGAAACGCAACCGCCAATTTTGCGTTTTTTCTTCTAAGTGAAAATTTAGCTTGTATTCCAACCTATCTTTGTATTCATAGAGGCAGCCATCAACGAATGCGACCACGAGCAATTAGGAAAGCTCAGGGCTTGGCATTGGGTTGAAAGCTGGCCGCTCTGTGGAAATTTGCATTCTACAATTTTGTTTTACGCATATTCAGTCTTTCGGAGGGGAGGGCTCGATGCCGGTGCGGCTTCAGACCCGCGGAAAATCTTTCCAGCACAAACATTTCTTTGGCTCCTCAGAGACTTGTTCAGGGCAACGGCGATTTATAACAGTGGCTCCGGAACTCCTCGGCCGCTTTCGTTGACCAGCGACCGGGAAATCCAGCATTAACGCGAGTTGACTCTTTTTAACTCCAACCGCAACTGCAATGTTTTCCCATGCCCGCGTTCATAGACTCTTTTACAATAATAGTCCGCGAGGGCCTCGAGGCCATTCTCATCATAGGGGCGATAGTGGCCTACCTCGCCGCTACAAAACATGCGGACAAGGTGAAGGCCGTTTACTCGTGGGCTGGCGTTGCAGTAATCGCGAGCCTGCTTACGGCTTTCCTTGTCGAGCAGGTATTCAAGGCTACTGAAGAGCAGCTGGAGCTCCTCGAAGGCGCCACCATGCTTCTCGCGGCTGCAGTCCTACTGTACGTGACCAACTGGCTGCTGGGAAAGATGGAATCAAAGAAATGGTCTGAGTATATACGAGAAAAGGTCGGGGACGCGCTTACCTCTTCCAGCACGCTCGCGCTCGGCCTCGTGTCCTTCCTCGCTGTTTACAGGGAAGGGTTCGAAACCGTGCTCTTCTATAAAGCTCTCACAATTTCCACGCCAGACATCAGCGGCGTGGTCACTGGTCTAGCCCTTGGTCTTGTTGTGCTTGCGGCGCTCTTCTTCCTCATAATGAAAATAGAGGCGAAGCTGCCGCTCAACATATTCTTCGGCTCCACGAGCGCGCTGCTCTTCCTGCTCTCGCTGAAGTTCGCGGGAAATGGTGTGCACGAGCTGCAGGAAGCAGGAATAATCGGCGAGACAGTGTGGAACATCGTGCCGAAAGTGAAGGACCTCGGCATTTACCCGACCTTTGAAACGCTTGCACTACAGGGCGCCATGGTACTGTTCGGCGCGGCGCTTCTATACCTCCACTTCAGGCCGCGTAAGGCCGGGTAAGACCATGGCCCGCAATAACCCCGTGGCCTGGCAGACCGGGGCATGAACCAAGGCATTTATGTGGGAAGCAGCTGCGGAATCTGGCTCTGAGGCTATCCGGATAGAGCCGGTTTTAAATCCTTTTCAGGCACGTTCTGTCTGATTGGATGATTGTAGTAGGCATAACGGGAAAGTACTGCGCCGGCAAGACAACTGTCTGCGATTACCTTAGGAGCAAGAGCTTCTACTACAAGTCGCTCTCGGATGAGTTGCGCGAAGTCCTGAAAAAGGAGGGCAGGGAGGCCACGAGAGAAACGCTCATAATGAGGGGCAACGAGCTGCGCACCCTCTATGGTAACAACTACCTCGCAAAGCTTGTAATGGAGTCGATGCAGAGGGACAGGAATTACGTTGTTGACTCGCTGCGCAACCCGGATGAGATAAGGGAATTCCAGAAGCTCCCGAACTTCCACCTCTGGAGCATTTCAGCTCCGGAGAAGGACAGGTTCGAGAGGATAGTGAATCGCAACCGCGAAGGAGACCCCAAAACGCTGAAGGAATTCAGGGGGTTCGAGGCACTGGAGTCAAGCTCCGGCAACGCCAGCAGCCAACAGCTCGACGAGTGCGCGGGGATGACGGAACATACGGTAGAGAACAACGGCACGCTCGCGGAGCTTTTCGGGAAAATTGACTCGCTGCTGCTCCAGACTCCTGTGGAGTTGAAACGGCCTTCCTGGGATGAGTACTTCATGAACATCGCGAAGGAAATTGCTAGCCGGAGCAATTGCATCAAGAGGAAGGTGGGGACGGTCATTGTGCGCGACAAGAGGATAGTGTCCACAGGTTACAACGGCACCCCACGTGGGGTAAAGAACTGCAACGAAGGAGGATGCGAGCGCTGCAACTCCTTCGCCGATGGCGGCACAAAGCTCGATGAATGCCTCTGCTCGCACGCGGAGGAGAACGCGATAGTGCAGGCAGCGTTCCATGGCATCTCAACGAAAGGCGGGACGCTCTATTGCACCTACAGCTCGTGTCTCACATGCAGCAAAATGATAATCAATGCCGGAATTGAGAAGGTCGTCTACAACGCCGATTACCCGCTCTCGGACAAGGCGCTCAAGATGCTCGCCGAGGCCGGGGTCGAGGCGAAGAAGATGAGCGTATAAATGCTCTGAAACTGGCTTGTTAAACTGATGTAAAGTAAAGCGTTCAACTCCAAATTGACCTTTGTATTTTTCGGGTTTGAAAATATTCCTGTAATTGAAGAGCAACTAAGACCTATGGTTTCAAAGCTAGACACTGTGGTTCTCACTTTTCCGAGCCGAGTATTATCGACTCGAGGTTTGTCTGCAAATCCTTGTCGTCCTTAAGGATGTAGTCCGCGAGCTTGAGCCTGTATGAGACCTTCTGCGCAACGCTAGGGCTCTTGGGGCGTATTAGCACGGTCACGAGGGTTTTTGCAAGGTCGATGTCTCCATAGCTGTCAGTGATTAGGAGCGACTTGTTTATGTCAAGCCATGCTCCCGACTGCGCCATTGCCTCCCTTATCGCGGTGAGTTTGGACCTTACCGGAATGCCCTCGAACTCGAAGTCCTTGGTGCCGACAATGGATTCTAGGCCAGAAATAAGCCCGCCCTGGTCGAACCGCAGCTTGGTTCCAACGACAAAATCAAACCCGAGGCTGTACTTTTCCTTGAGGTGGGAGTTGAGCACGTCGCCGAAGTCCTTTGAAGAGAGAGTTGCAAGAACTAGCTTTTTCCCGCTTGCCTTCATGCTCTTCAGCGCGCCCACCAACTTCTTCTTTATCGTGGGCTCGACCTTTGCAAGGATGGAGGAAAAGTCCTGTCGAGACATTTTCTTTGCGATGAGGAACTTATTGCCCTCCACGATAGCGCGCTCTATTGTGTATTCACCGGAGGCTATTTTCGATATGATTGAATCGTAAAGGTCCTCTCCCGCTGCCCTGCCCTCGGCATTGGCTTCAGGGTAGAGCATTGAAAGGGCCTCTAGATTGGCGTCAGTGCTGAAGAGCGTGCCATCCATATCCACTATCACAGTGTCGAATTCCCTTGTCCTGAACCTGCGCAGCGCGCGGCGTTTTATCTTGAACGTGAGAGAGTTCCTCACAAGTCCACCCAGCAGGCGCGCGGAGGCAAGCTTGGAGCGTATGAATTTCGCCTTGAGAATCCTAGGCATCTTCGGGAGGCGCATGGAAAAGAAAGGCAGCTTATCGAATAAAAAATGAACTACCGTCAGGCCTAAGTGCGAAAACAGCCCCGTGCCGGACATGGCCTCATGTCGGCATCGCGGTTTTTAAATAGTGTGTTCCACTGGGATTTTTCTCGCTGACGAATTTTTTATGAGTTTTACTGGAGTGCTTCCTGTCGTAGAAACCACGAATTCGGTCTTGAACCCGGCATTGAATTTTCCGAGTTTTTTGTTGAAGTCACCCAAATCCTTGAACTTATTTTCCTTGATGAACCAATCATCGATGAAGGGCTTTCATCGCCATGCTGCCCCGTGGGAGTATCATTGACGTTATTGCGCAGACTGTATCGAATGTCTTGTCGCTTTCCATTTCAATTACTTCTCATTGGTTTTCATATACGTGTCCCGGTCTATGAACCCTCCGAAGTAAATCAGGTCAGAGCCATTAGCCACCAAAAGTGGCGAAAGTTAAGATGCAAAGCTCGATGATGTGGGCGTGAACGGCATAGGCCAATATGTTGTTATAGTCACACTCACATAGACCTTCTCTAGCTCGACCCGACGTAAACTCCTGAATAAGGGCAACCTTATCAGCACATTAACCATTCAAAAATCCATCCGGAAATGACCAAGTTCATGCATTGCACCATTTCGGGCGTTAACAAGCCCGCAAACCTTTTAACCACTAATCCGGCTTATTGGTTAGATTCACATGGCTGAGGGAATTTGGGATGTTGTTGTTGTTGGGGCCGGGCCCGCGGGAGGCTCTGCAAGCCTGCACTGCGCGAGGCGCGGACTGAAGACGCTTATCATCGAGGAGCACGAGAAAGTTGGCGAGCCTGTGCACTGCGGCGAGTGCCTCTCGCTCTACGCGGTCCGGAATACAGGCATAATGCCCCCGGAGAGCGTGATTTCGGAGCACGTTAAGGGCGTGAGAGTAATTTTTCCGGATGGAACTGCCTCGGCGCTGAACGAGGAGGGCTTTGTTCTGGAGAAGCACCTCTTCGAGCAGTGGCTCGCGGGAGAGGCAGTGGATGCAGGGGCGCAACTTCGGCTTGGCACGAGGCTCGAGGACCTCAAGCGCGAAAACGGCATCTGGGGCATAAAGACCACGAAAGCCGACCTGAAGGCAAAAATCATTATTGACGCATCAGGAGTCGCCTCGGTGGTTTCGCGCAAGCTCGGTCTGAACGAGAGGTTCAGGACTGTAACCGGCATCCAGTATGAACTCAGGGACATCCCGCGCGAAGGCTACCTTGATTTTTACATCTGGCCAAAGCTGGCGGCACGTGGCTACCTATGGATGATACCGAAGACTGGCGGAAGGGCGAATGTGGGTTTGGTGACTAGCGAGACCAACAAGGCGAAGCAGTGCACTGATGAGTTCGTCGAGAAAATGGGTTGGAAGGAGAAAGTCAAGGTGAAAACATTTGGGGGCCTCATACCGGCATCGGGGCCTCTCAAGAACACCTATGCAGATGGCATTATGCTCGTGGGCGATGCCGCGGGATTCACCTCGCCATTGTTCGAGGGCGGCTCACATCTAGGCCTCAAGAGTGGCGAGATGGCCGCGATTGTTGCAAAGAAAGCGGTTGAGGCTGGCAATTTTTCGAAAGAGGCTTTTGCGGAATATGAGAAGATGTGGAAGTCAGAGTTCCCGCCATATGAGAAAATCGTGAAGGGCAAGGATGCGCTTTATGGGTTCAGCGACGAGGAAATAAATTTCGTCGGAAGGAATTTTCCGCGCACCTTCGACAACTTTGGGTCGCTGCAGAAGGCAATGTTCGGACTTAAGGTTCTCGCGTCAAATCCCGGCATGTACGCTAGGGGCTTCATCAAGGCGATGCAGGCATTTGAATACAGCCAGGCAAAATTCTATGGGTGGTGACTGACAATATTTCGGTTTTGGCATGGGTGACCTTTGCAGTCTTTTTTGGGGCGGGTTCTTGCACCTGAAGCCTTTAAATTCTTCGTGAGTGGTAATTGTAAAGTATGGAAGCCGCGATGCAGCAGTTCCACATGGGAGTGATTCCCGATGGCAACAGGCGCTGGGCAATGGCCAATGGCATGCAGCCGAGCGAGGGCCATAAGGCCGGGGCCAAGAAGATGGAGCTGCTCGTGAACTGGGCGCTCTGCCATGATGAGATAAGGGAGCTCAGCATTTATGGCCTGAGCGAGGAAAACTTCAAGAGGCAACCATCGGAACTGTCTAACCTATACAGCATCTACTACGACGGCCTCGCCAAGCTCCTTGGCTCAAACGAGGTGCACGACCACGGGGTCAGGGTGAACCTTGTTTCCACGAGCCCGAAGAGGGTCCCGAAGAACATTGTGGATGTGTGCATGGAGCTAAAGAGCGAGACCAAGTACTACGGGAACAAGGTCCTAAACATACTCATAGGGTATACGGGCCAGAGCGAGATACTCAAGAGCGTTAGCACGCCAATGAACAGGGTCAAGAACCTCTTCTTCGGCCTCAGCGAGGAGGACATACTCCGGAGCCTTGGGGTCAAGAGCACCTGCGACTTCGTGCTCCGCACAGGGGAGGAGGAAGCGGACCGCGAGGCAAAATCAGGTTTCCTGCTCTGGCAGAGCGCCTACTCGGAATACTACCACCTCAAGAAATTCTGGCCGGACATCCAGGAACAGGACCTGAATGAGGCTTGGGACTACTTCCAGCACGCGAGAAGGATGAAGGGGAAGTAGAAACCAAAATTTGCCTGCGCTAGCACTAATTCAAAACCTTCCAGGTCTTCATGCGCACACAACAATTCCGGGTGTTGGTTCAGTTGATCCTGCTGCGCAGAACAGTGGCTCGCTATGCCCGCACGTTACTTCAGCACCTTTCCCGTCCTCATGTACCAAAGGTAGAGGTCGAGCAGTGAGTGGCTCATGCCCGCCTTCAAGGCGAAGGCATCGAGGGCTGATTCTATTTCCAGATAGTTTTTTTCAGTAACAACTTTCGGCAACTTCTGGATGAGGCCGTGTCCGTGCATTGTGCGGAGGATATGCCTGTCCAAAATGGCGCAATTGTCGTGCCCCGTGTTGCGCAGGAAATGTGAAGCCTCCTTCAACCCGTATCCTAGGACATTCTCATACAGGTAAGAGCGCTTTTCCCTGTCAGAACCGAATTCTTTCAATTTTTCCTTTATGCCAAAATGTTTCCTTGCTTTTACAATGTATTCTGCTCGCTTGTTGTAGAACCTGTATCCGAGCGATTTTAGTCTTGCGGTGAGCCTTTTTTGCGGCAAATTGTAGAATCCGTCAAAGCCAAGCTCCTCCTGTACCTTCATGCCCATCTCCGCGCTGCTGTTGGCTGTGGTGAGGCAGAAGCAGAGCTCCGAGAACCAGTCCTCCTCCGGCCTGTTTGCGAATGACTTGAAGTCTTTGTGCCGCTCCGAAATCTC
>SBBR01000008.1 GCA_005239615.1 archaeon | reverse complement strand
TTGACCTGTTCCATGGCAATGTTGGTGTGCGGGTAGAGGCACGCCGCTACAACCCTGTCCTCAGCGTCTTGGTCATAGTCGGTCAGTACGACTTCGGCGCCGTTCTCGGGTTTGACGCCCGCGAACTTTCCGTCAGCAAGGCCTTGCATGCCCTTGCGCGTCTGCGCCATGAACTCTATCGTGGGGCCGCCATACTTTCCCTTGGCGCGCTTCACAAAGGAAGGCATAACCTTCATCAGCTCCTCCTGCATCGAGCCCGCAAGGACGCTGATTTCCGAAAGCTCACTTGAATACATTTTCGTGAGCAGGTACTCGAAGCTGCGCCCATTCCCGAAAAGCCCCACGTTCGTGAGTGTCGCGACGGGGAGGTACCCCCTCAGAATGTCGCACGCCTTTGCCTTGATGCTCGAGTTGTATGCACGGTCTGTCTCCTCTCCCTTCGGGAACTTCTCCGTAAGATATTTCTTCAGTGGCTCAATCCACTTCGCGTACGAGTCAAAGAGCGAGTCGCACACCTGCACATAAAGGTCGGCGTGCCTCGAGGCCATAATGTTTTTTTCGAGGTGGTAAAGATAACGGCCGCCAGACTTCTTGTCGAAGAAAACATAGCGCGTGCTCTTCTCAAGCGGCGAGATGCCGATGCGCGAGTCCTCGAGGGCCTTTGCAGCGATGTTGCTGACGTTCTCGCAAGCAAGGTGGCACCCGCCCAGCTCCGCGACAGAGTCATCGCCATAGCCAACCAGGACCCTGTCATAAAAATCTTCGGCTTTCTGCGTCGCGACGGTTTGGCTTCCAGCACCTGCCAAGCCAGCACCGGCACCGCTGAATGCCTGCCCTGCAGTGTTCCCGTTCGCCCCTGCCGTGCCTCCTGAAACGCTGCCCACAATGCCCTGGAAGCCTGAGGCCTTGTCGTTTATGAATTCATCAAGGAGGAGCCTGCGAATGCTCTTGTCGCTCCTGCTGTACCGGGAAAAGAGCGCGCCCTTCACGACCTCAGGGAGGTTCGTGAGCACGAAGACATCCCTGTCAAGGTTGGAGAAAAAAGGCGCGAGCGTGGCCTTCTCCTGCTCTGTGAAATTATTAGTCATTTTCTTCAACATGGAATGGGCTTGGATTCAATTAAAAAGAATTGGTTCAGCGCCTGCGCCGGTCAATGGTCGTGCGATTTTGCTTGCGTTTGCGTCTCCTCATCAGCCGCCTATATGCCGCTTGGTTATAATATTTATTAGTTACCGAATCAAAGAACATTGGTTTGAGCCAAGGTCTTCCCGTCGTTGACCATTTTTTCGGTCTTTTCGTCTTGATGGCCGCAGGATTTGAGAGTGGCGGCGGGTTCATTGCCCTCATGCGTGCCTCGTCATCGTTAGCCATACACAACCAAAATAAATCGCTCTCCCACTATTTAAATTTGCCCTTCCGGGTTTTTCCATTCACTCTTTGAAATATCGCCTGTGGGTTTCAATCCATCCAGCGAATTCCTTGGCAAGCTCCGGCGACTCTCTGGCAAGCCTAGGGAGGTAATTCGCCCTTATTGAGCTCAACTGCCTGAATGGCATTATCTTCCCGCTGCCCCACTGTATTATCGTATCAGGGTTGACGCCGTGCTTTCGCGAGAGCACCTTGGGCTGCCTCGATTTTGCGTACTCTACTATCACTGTTGCCCAGCGCTTGAAGTGTTCGTACTGTTTCTTCTCTTTGCCGGTCAGCGAACCGCTGTGCTCACCAAGCAGGACGAGCCTCATGCGCGGCGTTATTGAATCCCTCGCCTGCTGTTCCGCGAGCAGCTCCCTGCCAAAGTCAGTTAGAGTGTATGTGGCCCCGCCGCCAAGGCCAGCAAGATTCCCGCCGGATTTCAGCACTACCCCTGCATCAGCAAGGAACTGGAGGTGCGAGGCAATAAACTTCCTCAGTTTCGTGATTTTTACGCCTTTAACATTTTTTTCCCTGAGGCCAAAGATACTTCCGAGCCCAAGCTGTGTACTCGGGCCCTGAGCCAGCGCCTGCATGAGCCGGTATCTGAGGTTCTCACTAGGCTTAGTTTCCGGCCTCAATCTGTGCTCGGCCGCCCACCAAAGGTAGTACTCTGTGCCCTTGTCACGTCCAGGTGCATGCGGAAGCTTGACCACAAGCCTTGAAAGGTCAAGGAGGCCAAGGCAGGACGCGAGGCTGCTTATTATGCCGAACCTATCTTTTGCCGACAAGCCGACGCCGTAGCCGAGGCGCTGTGCAATTTCCGGGGTCGTCAAAGGCTTATCGGCGTGCAGCAGTATGTCCCTTGTCCTTTTCAGCAAATCCGCCCTCACGATGCCGGAATAATAGTTCAGGGATGCAGCGCCATCTATTTTCAGGGTTCCGTTCCTCACGAGGTACCTTGCGGCATTTACATACGGGAGGAGCTTCTCCTTCTCAAGCCCCGCGGAATCCATAAGCGACGCCAGAAGCTCGCTAGCGTGCATTCTCCTGTATCCGGCTTCCCTTACCGCCCCAAGGATTCGCGCCTTCCTCCTCGCCACCTCGAGGTCAAGCGCGTTTGGCTTCGCTAATTTTCCTGAAACTTGGCCTTGAATATTTTCAATAGCCTTGTTAATCACATCCCTTGCCTCTGGCCCAAGTTCTCTAGCCTTTGGAATGGACTGCGTTTTTACAGACACCCCATGCCTTGTCCTCTGAACCTCGAGCGCCCGTGGAAGGGGTATTTTGCCGATGAACCTAGCCCTGGTAGCCACAAGTTAAAGAGCCGCAAACCAGTATTTTATTGTTCCGGTGTGCCAGTCCCCGGAACATGCATGGCCTCCAGAAGTGCAAAAATGAGGCCTCTGCCGGACCGCCTCGCCTCTTGCCAGCGGCGTGCATGTGAGGGCGTGGCGTGTTTTGTGTTTGTGGCAAATTGTGAAAGCTGCGGTTCCCAAGCCAGGCCTTCAGCTCCAGTAGTTCGGCGCTTCCTCGGTTATGTTCACGTCGTGCGGGTGTGATTCACGCAGGCCCGCCATTGTGATGCGGATTAGTTTCGCGTTCTTCCTCATTTCCTCAATGCTCTCCGCGCCGGCAAGGCCCATGCCTGACCTCACCCCGCCAGCGAGCTGGAACACAACTTCGCTGATGGAGCCCTTGTATGGCACAACGCCCTCGATGCCCTCAGGCACGAACTTCCTCTCATCCTCTATGTGGCCCTGGAAGTAGCGGTCCTTGCTTCCCTGCATCATCGCTCCCACAGAACCCATGCCCCTGTACTGCTTGAACTTCCTGTTGTTCATGTAAACGGTCTTCCCAGGGGTTTCCTCACAGCCCGCGAACAGGCTCCCGACCATTATCGCGCTCGCGCCCGCGGCGATTGCCTTCGTTATATCCCCAGAATACTTTATGCCTCCGTCGGAAATCACGGGAACGCCTCCCGCACCCTTCACACAGTCCATTATCGCGGTTATTTGTGGCACTCCAGCGCCCGTGACAACCCTTGTGGTACAAATGGCTCCAGGTCCTATGCCGCATTTAACTGCATCAGCGCCGGCCTTCACGAGCGCCCTAGCGCCCTCAGCGGTAGCGACGTTGCCTACGACAATCTCCACATCAAAGCTTTTCTTGTAGCGCCTGACCGACTCAAGCACATTTTTCGAGTGGCCATGCGAAGTGTCCACCACTATCACATCAACTTCCTTTTCCACGAGCGCCTTCACCCTTTCGTCATCCTTCGGCCCGACCGCAGCCCCGACAATAAGCCTCCCGCGTTTGTCCTTGCACGCGTTTGGGTACTTCTGCCTGTTCTGGATGTCGGTGATTGTAATTAGGCCTTTCAGCGTGCCGTCCTCTGCAACGATGGGCAGCTTCTCTCGCCTCTCGCGGTGCAGGATTTCCCGCGCCTCCTCAAAGGCAATCTCGCGGTCAATTGTAACGAGCTTCTGCCTCGGCGTCATTATGGCGGAGGCCTTCTTTGAAAGATTTTCCTCGAAAAGCAGGTCGCGGTTCGTCACAATTCCCACGAGCTTGCCGTTCTCTACCACAGGGAAACTATTTATGCTGAACTCCCTTTTCAGCGCGAAAATCTTCCTGAGGTCGTCGTTGGGGGATACCGTAACTGGGTTGTTTATGACCCAGTACTCGGCGCGCTTAACCTTCTCTACTTCAGCGGCCTGCAGCTCGGGAGGCAGGTTCTTATGTATAATCCCTATTCCACCTTCGCGCGCGAGCGCTATCGCGGTGGCGTGCTCTGTAACAGTGTCCATTGCAGCGCTGAGAATTGGTATATTGAGGGTTATTTTGGGCGTTATTCCAATGCGCAGGGAAACTTCCTTTGGCACTACCTTGGACTCAGCTGGGACAATCAGCACGTCATCAAAAGTGAGTCCGGCTTGCGGGAGGACCTTTTCTTTTCCCATATCATAAGTGTGCGCTACAAATTTATAAGGGTTACTGGTTCTGGCTCTTCAGCCTTCCGAGCTGTCTTCTAATAGTCCTCATGTACTGCCTGACCCTCGGGATGTAAGGCCCCCACTTCTTGATTGCGCGGTTCAGCATGTAGGCCTCAATGTCAGCCAGGCTCATTATAGGCGCCAGGGTCAAAGGCTTCGGCTTTTTCACGAAGCGCCTTGTCCTTGTGTTTCCCATGGCACTAAATATACCCGAGGTGGTTAATAACTTAACTTCGCCACTTTTGGTGGCCTGATGGCTCTGACCTGATTTGTCTTTTGGGCTTTACCAGCGCAAATCTATGCTTGTTTGGCCGTATT
>SBBR01000035.1 GCA_005239615.1 archaeon | reverse complement strand
GCGTGATGCCGTAGTTCGGCAGCTCATCGCCGTGGAAAATTCCCTTCAGCCCGGCCTTTGCCCTCACGTTGTCAGCGAATTCCGTGCCGAGCCTCCTTCCGGGCTGAAGTTCCTTTCCGAGCAGACCTCTGAATTTCTCCAGCCTCAGGCCGAAAACACTCTCGCCCTTCGCGAGCGCACCTTTCAGTATTCCAGAGGCAGTTTGTACGAACTCTTGCGATACGTCCTTTGGCTCGAACTTCAGGTTCGCGTTGCCAAGTCCGCGCTCCGCGAGTATCCTCCTAACTTCGAGGAGCGCCTGCTGTCTGAGCACTTCCCTCTTCACGTACTCGTCGATGATTTCAAGGTCTTGCACCCCCTTTATCTCGACACGCGCGCCTCCTTTTATCGACACGTTCAGGTCCTGCCTTATCGTGCCGAGTCCACGCTTCACCTTCCCCGTGAGCCTGAACATTGTCCCAATTGCGCGAGCCGCTTCCTTGGCTTCCTCCGGAGTTTCTATTCCAGGTTCAGTGGCAAGTTCGATTAGGGGGATGCCAAGGCGGTCTAATCTATAGTGGATTTTATTGTCACCCTTCTTCATAGGGCGCGCCGCATCCTCCTCCATCACTATCGTCTGGACACCCAGCGCTTTTGTCTTGAGTTTTATGTTCCCGCCAAAAGCAACCAGTGCCGTGCGCTGGAAACCGGAGGTGTTGCTTCCGTCAATCACGAGCTTCCTCATGACCAAGATTTCATCCAGCACACTGCTGCCGCACATAAGGGCTATTTCTAAGACGGTCGCCAGTGCATCGGGGTCAACCGGCTGGGGCGGCTCCTCGTCCAGCTCCACCAGCGAAATGGTGTCGGAGTAGCCCTCATACACATACAAAATGCCCTTTTCGAATGCCTCGAGCACTGCGCTGTCAACCTCGCCCAGCTCGGAAGCTACAGGCCTGAGACTCCTTTCAACAATGAAATGCGGCTCGTCCTCGCGCAGCAGTGATGGGGTGCGGCTGAACAGCTTTTCCGTGTCGAGCTGCTGGTGCACTTCAAGCCCGCACTTGAGGCCAAGCGCCTTGTAGTCGAGGTGCATGCAAAACCGCAATAATAGAACTGACTAAGCTGTTTAAATCTTCGCTGGAGATGCCAGAGTTTGGCCATAACATAATTTAAATAATTCGTCAATTGACTATATAGATAACTTTGAATTTTACCGTCGTCTTGACCAAAGAATTTGCTGAGGTTTTTGCATCTCTTGACGCTGATTTCCAAAACTGGGCGCGCAAGATTTCCCTTTAACTGGAAGTCAACCCGGCCCGACAAACCTCTGGGCTTTAGGCGCTGGATTTCTGCTCGAAAAACTATTAAGTGGTACACCACATAGTGAAGTACAATCCTGCAGTCGGAGAATCAAAACTGTATTTACAGTTTACTCCGAAGTACATGAGACCGATTTTTGCTGATAAGGATGTGAAAGCAGAGTGCGAGTACGAGTTCAAGGAAATAGCACAGAACTCGAGTGCAGCTTGTCGGCATGGGTTTCGGGCCAGATCACCAAATCTATTTGGTTCAAGCTGGAAAAACTACAGCATCGTTCAGGTTGTGCAAAGATTCAAGGGAACAAGCCTCAAAAGTGGTTTCCCCCCAACGCCCCGCTCAGAGCCCCAAAGGCTCGGAGTTGATCGCCCAAGCAGTCAACCCTTTAGGGTTGGGTAGTTTACTAACCGTTTTTGCTTCCTTTATTAGCAAAGCCGCCCTTTGCAAAAGCCTTAAATAGGCATTGAAGGCTTTATTTTATTAGAGTTATTTAGTTATGCAGTGAATGTGCGGTGGTCAGCTTGAAGCAATCAACACAAATACCTTTCATTTTTGCAGCCATCTCTATCCTAATCTTCCTATCCGGCTGCATCCCTGACGAAACCACTATACAGGTGAAGGTTTTTGTCCACGACAGGGACAACGCCCCGGTCAAGGGCGCTTCTGTGAACGCCTACGACAGGTATTCATTCAATAGCGCCGACCCGATGGAAAAATGGCTCACGCTCACCAACGCCAACATAGTGTCCTCGAGGGAAGTCAATGGTTCCGGTATTGCATTGATGAACCTCTCGCGAGGCAAGTACGCGTTCTTTGCAAAAGCCCCTGACGGAAGGTACGGCGGCACGGAGCAGTACGTTTCCAGCGACGGCGAAAGGGTCGATATCACTGTTTCTCCCCTACCCATGACCCCTGTCTAAAGTGATACCCGGCAACGAACACCACCCAAAATTCCCTGATCCAAAATACCAAAGCGATGCCCTGATGGCCGCTGGATTATTAAAGTCAGTGCCTGAAGTGCCGCACTCCGGTGAAGTAAAGCGCAACCCCGTTTTCCTTGGCGGCCTTTATTACTTCTTCGTCGCGCACGCTCCCACCCGGCTCCACAATGGCCTTCACGCCGGCTGAAGCGGCGAGGTCTATGCTGTCCCTGAAAGGGAAGAAGGCGTCCGAGGCGAGAGCGCTGCCCTTAGCCTTTTTCCCCGCTTTCCTGAGCGCGTTCTCGGTGGAATCCAACCTGGAGGTCTGGCCCACGCCTATACCAACAGCGGCACCGCCTTTTGCAAGGGCTATGGCGTTGCTCCTCACCCTTTTCACGACCTTCCAGGCAAACTTAAGGTCCTCCAGCAGTTCCTTTGAGGCTTTCACTCCGCCCACGTTTTTCCATTCTTCTTTACCTCTGCCTCCAACCTCTGCCACGTCCTTTTCCTGTACAAGCAGCCCGCCCATCACCTGCCTGAACTCGATTCCTTGGCTGGGCCCTACAAATTTCCCGGTTTCAAGCAATCTGAGGTTCGGCTTCTTGCTGAGCTCCTCAAGCGCATCCTTGCCAAAAGACGGAGCCACCACCACCTCGCTGAAGAATGAGGTGATTGCTTCTGCTGTCCTGAAGTCGCATTCCCTGTTGAGGCAAATCACACCACCAAAGGCGCTCGCCCTGTCGCACTCAAGAGCTTTGGCAAAAGCCTCTGCAATTACCCTGCCAGTTGCAACTCCGCACGGATTGTTGTGCTTCACAATCACGGCTGTTGGCTCCTCGAAGTCCATTACAATATTGAGGGCCGAATCCGCGTCAAGGTAATTGTTGTATGATAGCTCCTTGCCGTTGAGCTGCCTTGCCCCGACTATCGTGCAATGCGTTTCTGTTGGATTGGCGTACAGGAATGCTTTCTGGTGCGGGTTCTCGCCGTACCTCAGCGCGCCCTTTTTTTCACACGCAAAAGTGAATTTCTCGGGAAACTTTTCTGCCCCAACATTTTCCGCGAGGTACTGCGAGATAACGGAATCATAAAACGCTGTGTGCTGGAATGCCTCGACAGCAAGCCAGGCCCGCATTTTTTCAGACAGGCCAAAGCCATTCTTCCTTAGGTCGCCAAGCACCTTCTCGTACTGTGCCGGCTCTACAATGACCCCGACGCTTTTGTGGTTCTTCGCGGCGCCTCTTATGAGCGAAGGCCCGCCTATGTCGATGTTCTCAATCGCTTCCTCAAGCGTACTGCTCTTTTTCGCTATTGTTTCCCTGAATGGATAGAGGTTGACCACCACCAAATCAATAGGCTCTATGCCGTGCCTCTTCAGCTGCTGGAGGTGCTTGAGGTCGCGCCTTGCAAGGATGCCGGCATGTATCTTGGGGTGGAGCGTTTTCACCCTGCCATCTAGCACCTCTGGAAAGCCCGTGACGTCCTCGACCTTCGACGCTTCAATGCCGTTCCTCCTCAGGAAATCGTGGGTGCCACCGGAGGAGATTATCTTCACGCCGTTGGCGGAGAGCTCGCGGGCGAATTCCGCGAGGCCAACCTTGTCAGAAACCGAAATCAGCGCAGTTTTGATTCTCATCCGTCCACCATGCCAAAAAAAATCAATGCATGCCTTACCCTTCGCCAACCCAAACGCGATTGCCAATTTTCAACGCGCCTTTGGCACCAACCTGCCACGCTCATGTCTAGCCGATAACAATTTTCTTTTCG
>SBBR01000095.1 GCA_005239615.1 archaeon | reverse complement strand
TTTCGCTAACCATTTTAATGGCTTCTAGGAGGCACTCCTGCTCTGCTTTTTGCACCCTTTCCTTCAGGGCTTCTGGAGTGTCGCCGCCAAGAACCAGCACCTTTTTCTGCAATATTACCCTTCCTTCGTCGACCTTCTCTGTGACCTCGTGGAGCGTACAGCCTGTTTCCTTATCGCCGTTGCGGAGCACCTCGGAATGCACGTCCAGGTTCATCCCCCCAGCATACTTGGGCAGAAGGCTTGGATGAATGTTCCATATCCTGCCACGGAACATCGAAATGAAATCCGGCGAGAGAATTTTCATAAAGCCTATGAGCAACACCAAATTCGCCCCCTTCTCCCGGAGCTTCTCAGCAATCTCCCTCTCCGCGCCCTGCCTGTCTTTATATTTTTTGTAGTCAACGAAAAGAGTTTCGATTCCGTGTTTTTTCGCACGATCCAGAATGAAAGCGTCCTTTTTATCGGAGACCACAAGGACAATCTCGGCGTTGAGTTTTGCAACGCCGCTTTGCCTGCCTACAGTAGGCTTTTCTGTGCGGCCATGCGTTTGTTGGATCGAATCGATTATCACCTGCAGGTCGGTGCCGCGCGTAGAGCCGAGCACGCCAATTTTGAGCTTAAGCACCTTCCAGCCCCCTGCACGCCCGAAGCGTGTTCACTATCACACTCGCAATAGTCATCGGCCCTACCCCGCCGGGCACAGGGGTTATCCACGAGGCTTTTTTCCTCACGCCTGCGAAGTCCACGTCCCCAACCAATTTGCCTCCCGGGCCTTTGGTTGTACCAACATCAATTACTATAGCGCCTGCTTTGACCATTTTCCCTTTCACAAGCCCGGGCTTTCCCGCGGCGCTGATTAGGATGTCGGCTAGGGAAGTGAACGCAGCAAGGTTTTTGGTTTTTCTGTTGCACACCGTAACAGTGCACCCTGCATTAATCAGCATCACTGCAACAGGCTTTCCTACGATGTTGCTCCTGCCAATCACGACTGCATTTTTCCCAGGAAGCTTCACCCCTGTTTCCTCAAGAAGCCTCATGATTCCGACAAGCGTCGCGGGCTTGAATGAATCCGCGCCAGAGAAATTCTTTCCCGTGTTTATGGGGTTGAAGCCGTCCACGTCCTTTGCCGGGTCAACACTTTCAAGCACCTTTTGCCCGTTAATACCCTTTGGCAGGGGCAGTTGGACGAGAATGCCATGGATTTTTGGATCCTCATTCATGTGCCTAATCTCAGAAAGGAACATTTCCTCTGAAATGTATTCTGGGAATTGCCGTATCTCAGAATCAATCCCTGTCCCGATGCAGGCGCGGTACTTTTTCTCAACATATACTGTGGATGCCGGATCCGACCCGACCTGCACGACAACAAGCTTTGGCGTGATGCCCTTTTCCTTGAGGGCGGCTGTTTCTGATTTGGCATTGCTGAGGATTTTTTCTGCAATTTTTTTCCCGTCCAAGATTCTTGCAGGCATCATTTCACCAACACGGCATTGGCCTATGGCATTTGCCTTCGCATTTTCATTTTTAACATTTGCTTAAGGCCTTTTATTTTTGTGCAGCGGGAATTTCTTGCACAGCGCCAGGACGTCCTTACGTATTTTTTTGAGCTCGGGATTGGAGCCTATGGCCTCTTTTGCTTTTGCGATTGCAGCCTCGCGCCCTTCCTTGTCATCAGGCATTTCGTGGATGCACGCTACCTTAAGGGCCCTTGCAATCATTTTTCCGACCTGCGCCATTTCCTTTTCCTTCATGCCGCGTGTTGTGAGCGCTGGCGTTCCGAGCCTTATGCCGCTTGGGTAGAAAGGAGAGCTCGGGTCGAAGGGAATCGTGTTCTTGTTCGTGGTGATTCCTGCTGTGTCAAGGGCGAGCTGGCCAAAGAGCCCTTTTCCCTTGCCAAATTGGGTGAGGTCAATTAGCAACAGGTGGTTGTCGCTCCCACCCGTGACCAGTTTCATGCCATTTTCAGTGAGCGATGAGGCGAGGGCGCGCGAATTTTTCACTATTTGGTGTGCGTATTTTGAAAATTCCGGCCGGAGTGCCTCGCCGAGGGCTACAGCAATTGCCGCGGTCTGGTGGTCGTGCGGCCCGCCCTGCAGCCCGGGAAAAACAGCCTTGTCAATTTTCGATGGTAGTTCCAAGTCCTTTTCAAGCCCCTTCTTCGTGACCATTATCATTGCGCCGCGCGACCCGCGGAGCGTCTTGTGGGTCGTGGTAGTGACTATGTGCACGTACGGAACAGGGCTCTTGTGCACTCCTCCAGCAACAAGGCCTGCTATGTGCGAGATGTCTGCAGCTAGGTATGCTCCCACCTCATCGGCTATTTTCCCGAACTCACCGAAATCGAGTTCCCGAGGATATGCTGTCGCGCCGCACCAAATGAGCTTTGGCCTGTGCTCCAACGCAAGCTTTCTCACTTCGGCAAAATCAATGTAGCCGTCAGGCTTCACGTTGTACTGCACGCTTCTGTAGGTCCTCCCAGAAAAATTCACCTTCCATCCATGCGTGAGATGCCCTCCCGCGGTGAGATTTTGTCCCATCACAGCGTCACCAGCCTCGAGCAGCGCAAAATAAACTGCCTGGTTCGCGGGGCTGCCTGAGTAGGGCTGCACGTTCACGTGCTCCACTCCAAAGAGCTTCTTCGCCCTTTCTATTGTCAATGTTTCCACTTCATCGACGAACTCGTTGCCTCCGTAATATCTCTTGTGCGGGTAGCCTTCAGAGTACTTGTCAGTGAAAACAGAGCCGAGCGCCTCCCTCACGGCAATGCTTGAGTGGTTCTCCGAGGGAATCATTTCGAGGCCGTTATCCTGCCTCTTTGTCTCGCTTTGGATCAGCCTGTAAATTTCAGGGTCGGATGACCTGAGTGTCCTCTGCTTGTACAACCCCACCACCAGAAACGGGAACCGATAGGATTGGGCGATTATTCCTTATTAAGTCTTTCGCATTCTGGCAATATGAATGCCGCTGTCTGCCACTGAATTGTCCTCAAAAGCAAAGGAAATCAACGACAGGATTTTCGGGCCAACAAGGGAGGCCAAGCCCGACCCGCTTTCAGCCCTTAAAGTGCAGCTGGACGAGAGCGCAAAGTTCGCTATGCAGAAGGCGCTCTCCGAGCACTGGGTTTCGCCTTCGGAAAGGGACTCCTTCCTCGCTGTGCTAAAGGAAAGGCCCGACGCAGTCAACCTTTTCATTGTTGGGGATGACCTGATGCACAAATCCATTGAGATGCTGATGCCGATTTTCGGATACAAATCCGCAAGGCTGCTCGGTGCCTTTCGCGAGTCATTCAATGCCCTACAGGAAGCGTTAAAGCAGGACAGGCAGGCGGCTAGGTAGTTTCACCCCAAATGAAACATGGTTTCTGTCCAACCCTAACAAACTATCTTCACGCCGCTCCATGCGTTGGGTCACTTCTCGACTGTATCTAAACGCCCAGGCCCGATCGAAACAAGCTTCATGGGCGCACCGAGTTCCTTCTCTATGAATGAGAGGTACTTCCTCGCCCCGGCGGAGAGCTGTGAATACTTCTTTTCATCTCCCGTAATTTCAAAGCCGTCGAATTCTTCGTAGTTGGGAACGGCTTTCTCCAACCCCTTGTTGCTGTACGGGAAGAACTTTATTTTTTTGTCGCCGACGCTGTAGCTCTCCGCTACCTTTATTGTGTCGAGCCCCGACATCACGTCCAATTTTGTTATGGCTAGTTCGGTGAAGCCATTCAGGCGCATGGAAGTTCGGAGCATCGGCAAATCGAGCCAGCCGACGCGCCTCTGCCTTCCTGTTGTGGTGCCGAATTCGTTGCCCTTTTCCGTAAGGTGCTCACCCATGCTGTCGTTAAGCTCTGTTGGGAAAGGCCCGAATCCGACGCGGGTGGTGTATGCCTTCACAATCCCTATAATGCGGTTGATTTTTGTGGAAGGTATTCCGACTCCCACTGAAACGCCTCCAGAAATAGGATGTGAGCTCGTCACGAAAGGGTAGGTGCCGAAATCGTTGTCGAGGAAAGTGCCCTGAGCCCCTTCAAATAGCACATTTTTTTTCTTTTCCAGCGCCTCCGAGACCTCGAGGCTCACGTCTGAAAGGAACGCCCTGAACTCTGTGCCGAGCGGCAAGTATTCCTTAAAGATGTCTTCCTGCGTGAATGGAACCCTCACATTGTATGCCTTCTCAAGGATTGCCTTCTTGATTGGGTAGAACTCCGAGATTTTTTCCTTCAGCTTTTCTCCATCAACCAAGTCCTCGAACCTGATGCCGGTGCGCTCGGCCTTGTCAGCGTAGCATGGGCCTATGCCCCTCTTCGTGGTGCCGATTTTTGTTGCTCCCCTCGCGTTTTCTCTGCCTTCATCAAGGAGGTTGTGCCACGGCATTATTATGTGTGTGCGCGGGTCTATGCCCAGCCTCACTTCCCTGTCCTTCTCCCTGACGTGCAGGATTTCCTCCTTCAGTACGCGCGGATCCAACACGACGCCAGCGCCAATTAGTATACGCTTGCCCTGCACGACACCGCTTGGCAGCAGATGGAATTTGAGCGTCTCATCCCCTACCACTACAGTATGCCCTGCGTTGTTCCCGCCCTGATAGCGCACCACAATGTCTGCTTTCTCGGCGTAAAAATCAGTGACCTTGCCCTTGCCCTCGTCGCCGAATTGCGCCCCTACAATCACTGTTCCGGGCATCAAAAACCAAAGAATAAAGGCATTATAGCATTTAAATTGACATACGCCTTTCTAGAACATTTGGGGATGAAATTTTCTCCCAAGCGCAACAAAGTCACCCTCAAGTCCGTTGGGGGGGTAAAGCGACTTACCCCTTGAGCAAAATGCCTGTTCCGGAAAAGGCGAGGGCTGAACGGAAAACTGAATTTGAAGTTGAGTTGAAGAAGTAACCCGCACCAAAGCCCGCGAAAAGGCTGCCAAACAATTTCACTCAACAGGAATTGGGTGATGTCGAATACGCCAAAAAAATGAGCGCGCATTACTTTGGATTACACCACGATGTAAATTCGCAAAAGCTTACGGTCCTCCTCCGTCACTTTAACCAGCCCTGACAAAATTCAAAGCACTCCTTAACCAGCGGGTGCCACATATTAGTGAAAAATCACGCTTCACACCGGATGCCGCCATTGGCCACTTCATTGAGCATAACCGTCATGAACCCGATGTACTTGCATTCAGTTCAATTTACGGTGCATTCTAAAAAGAGTTTTTTCCACCGACAGCTTCTTTTATGGCCTCATAAAGGAAATCTGGGCACCGAAGAAAGAATAACTTAATGACTTATGGCTGGCTTGCGGCTTTGCGGATAAATCGGTTTGAGAAGGGTAACCGAAAATCATGGCAATGAGTTTGTGCTTTCTTGTAACCTGTGAAGGGAACTATCCGTAGGGATTGGAGTGCTTACAATGCCTTTCAGGTTAAGGAGCTTAACGTGGTTGTTGAGCTTATCCGCTCGCTAGTAGATTCTCTTGATATTCATGAGTTCCAGCGCAGAGTTGGGAGGAGCGCTGCCCAAACAAAGGATATTTTGAAGTGCCTGTTGCTGCAGCAATACATGGGTTTGAGCGACAGGAGGTTAGAGGCTTGGCTGTGGTTGCTCAAGGAAAAGCTTGGCTTGGAAGAGGTTCCAGATTTCAGCACTATTTGCAAGCACGCGAATGACCCAAAGCTCAAGGATTACTATGAACAGCTGTTGGTAAAAACCAACGAGCCGATAAAGGATTTGGAACACTCTTTCTCGACTGATAGCAGCGGGTTTTCCACGAAAAACACGGTGCCTTGGGTTACAGTGAAGAAAAGCAAGGGAACCCGTAAGGATTACGTGAAAGGCCACTTCACTATAGGGAGAACTTTCAAACTCGTTTCCAGCATAACAATTACTAGAGGAAGAGCCGGCGATTCCCCGCAACTCCCAGAGCACTTGGAGAAAACGAAGAAAATTTTCAAAGGAATCTATTGTTGGTGTATGGATTCCGCTTACCTCGCAAGGAAAAACTGTACAATGCTTTGGAATGAAGGAATCCTTCCATTCATCAAGCCCCGCTCCAACTCTACAATCAAGAAAAAAGGTTCGATGGCATGGCGCTGGATGATGGAACTCTACCGAAACGCTAAGGAAATTTTTGATGAATTCTACCATGGGAGAAGCATATCGGAAACAGGAAACTCGACAATCAAAAGACTCACCAATCCCTCACTCAGAAAAAAGAATTTCATCGGACAGGTAAACGAACTCCTTGCAAAAACAGTAATCTACAACCTCATCTGCCTAACAAGAGCACTTTTCACAATGAAAATCAACATAAAACCCCTAATTACTCAATAAATCCGCAAAGCCCTGGCTTGCCAAATGGTTAAATTATCTTTCCCGCATTGAATACGCATGGAATTCGAATTCAGCGGAAACAGGATTATCTTCGAGCGCGAGCTCTCAAACCTTGACAGGCTCGTGATAAAGTTCACGCGCATCCTCGACAGGTTCGGTGTCGATTATGTCATAATCTCTGTTACATCATTCTCTTCGGGAGGAGCAGGAATACTGAGGACGTTGACATTTTCATCGAGGAAATGCCATTCAGGAAGTTCAAGGCGCTTTGGGGGGAGCTTGGCAAGGAGGGTTTTGTGTGCATCAACACTTCGGATGCGCGCAATGCCTATGAAGGTTATCTCAAGGACAGGCTGGCCATAAGATTTGCAGCCAAGGGGACTTTGGAGCCGAACTTCGAGCTGAAATTCCCGAAATCCAAATATAACGATTATTCGATGGCTCGAAAGGTTGAAATTATTTTAAACGGGAACCGACTCGCCACATCAGAGATTGAGATGCAGATTGCATTCAAGCTGAGGCTCGGCTCGGACAAAGACTATGAGGACGCACGGCATCTCTACGAGGTATTTAAAGGACATCTGGACATGGATTTGCTAAAAAACCATATAAATCAGTTTGGTGTCACGAAAGCGGCGGGAACAGTGTTATGGGAACAGGCCTAAAACTCACAAAGGCGGACCTCAAGGAACTAGAGGAAGAAATCATACGAAACCGCAGGCAGCGTATGGAATTTGTAACGCAATACTGCGAATGGCTCAAGAAAACACCTAATAAGGTATGGAGCAAGCAGCAGAAAGTGCTCCTCGACCAGTGAAATGGCGTGCAGTAGCAGTTTCCTTTTTGGACCTCTTTTTGCAGTCAGGTTTCTTTTATAAACCGAACTCCATCTTTTCCTATTGGTGATGCTTTTTGGGCTCAGTGAAGAATCTTTCCGTTGAGAAGGAGGCCAGTGACGCTGCTTTCGGCATCGGCGTCTTCGAGTTCACTGACGATTACTCTGTTTTCGATTACGGGAAGATGCCTGACACCATTCCCGGCAAGGGCGAGGCGCTCTGCAGGATGGCATCCTTCAACTTCAGGCACGTTGAGAAGGAACTAGGCATCAAAACCCATTTCAGGAAGATGCTCTCACCCACCAAGATGGAGGTCAGCCTCGTGCGTGTCCTCTTCCCGCAGGACAACCAAATAAAGGAGGACGAGCGCTGCTACCTTGTCCCCTTGGAAGTGATATTCAGGAACTCGTTGCCTGAAGGGAGCTCTGTTTTCAGGCGCCTCGAGAGCGGCGACCTCACTCTAGAGGACCTCGGCCTCGTGGAGAAGCCGCTTCCTAACCAGAAGTTCGAGAAGGCCTTCCTTGATGTGAGCACCAAGCTCGAGCCCACTGACCGCTACCTTTCATGGGACGAGGCGCTCGACCTCTCGAAAATCACGGAGGACCAGCTCTACGACCTCAAGGAAATCGCGCTCAACATTAACGACTTCCTCACCGAAAAGGCGGCCACGATTGGCCTCGAGCATGCGGATGGCAAGCTCGAGTTCGCGGTTTCCCCGAAAAAGGAAATCCTTGTTGTGGATGTGTTCGGCACGCTCGACGAGAACAGGTTCCTCTGGAACAGGGTGCACGTGAGCAAGCAAGTGTGCCGCGACTACTACAAGACAACGCCATGGTACAAGGAGTTAGAGGATGCGAAGGCTGCGAATGTCGAGAAGGCAAACTGGCCAAGGCCAGGGCCACTGCCGCAGGAGCTCAAGGAAATAGTTTCGAACATGTATAAGGGTGTGTGCGAGGCGTGGACCGGGGAAAAGGTCTGGGGCGCGCCTAAGCTTGAAGAAGTGATGAATTCCTACAGGGAGTTTTTGGACAAGAGCAAAATGGCATGATTTATTAAACCGATGTGTTGCCCCGAGGCTTCGAAAAATCCGCCAAGTAAGCGGTTGGGGCGGAGATAGGGGCGTACCGCACGCGAAGCGGTGAGTGGGCAAGCAGGGGTTAGGGAAAAGTCTGCCCGTGCCATGAGTTACTTAGAGAGGCAACGGGCACTAGAGGCTTATCAAAATTTAGTTGCAACAAGGCATCAAAAGGGAGTCTCCATTGAATTGCCAAAAAGATTCAAAACAAGCCGCACGGTTGTCCCCTAGGCTTTAAAAAACCTTTAACGTTTAATGTTAATGGTGTGCCTGGTTGGACCGCTTTGACCTGTTTTCCCCCATGGATTACCGTTACCTTGACGGCGAGCTGAGGAAGAAGGCGGAAAGCTACTTCTCAGAGAATGCGCGCGTGAGGTACATGGCAATGGTAGAGGCCGCGCTAGTGAAGGCCCTTTCAAAACAGGGCGTGTGCAGAGCGAAGGTTGCAACGGAGGTCGCGAGGGCCGCGGAAAAGGTCAAGGCAGAGGATGTTTACGCGGAAGAGGCGAGGATAAGGCACGACGTGCGCGCCCTGGTGAATGTCCTCCGCTCGAAAGTCCCCGCCGGTGCAAGGCCTTTCATCCACTTCTCCGCAACGTCCTACGACATTGTCGACACGGCCTCCGCCCTGCGATACAAGGAGGCCACGAAGGGCCTGGTGTTGCCCGAGATTAAGGCGCTGCTGAAAGTGTGGATTGGAATTGCATTGCGTGAGAAAAAGACCCTGCAAATCGGCAGGACGCACGGCCAGCACGCCGAGCCCATCTCTTTCGGCTTCGCGATGTGCTCCTACATCAAAAGGCTCGGGTGCATG
>SBBR01000072.1 GCA_005239615.1 archaeon | reverse complement strand
GCTCTATTTCTTCCCTTTTCTCCTCCTTCTTGCTGATGATTGCAATCTTGAGGCTAACTGCCATCCTCGAAAACGCCCGCGCCAGCGCCCCGAGCTCGTCCTTGGAGTCCTTGAGCCGCTGGCCGATTTTCGCTTCTGAGTTGCCTTTGCTCATTTCCTCTATGCTTTCGGTGAGCTCCTTTATCGGCGAGGAAATGGACTTGCTGAGGAGGTAGCCTGCAGCGGCGCTGAACATGAGCATTATCGCGATGAGTGCAGTGATGTTGGTGATTGCAGAGGAAGTAATAGCGTTTATGTCCGCGTGCAGCGAATCGTCCTCCGCTTTCACGAGCGATTCTACCTCTCCGGCTTTCGACACGAGCTTCCCTTGGAGGCCTTCATCGTACTTCGTGCCTATTTCCGCGTCCAGCTTGGCGAGCGCCGCGAACTTTTCCTTGTGTTCCGAAAGGGATTTCTCCAATCCGGCTTTGAGTGATTCGTCCACCTCGGCATTTTCGAGCTCTCCCTTTAGGCTGGAAAGTAGCCTGTTCACAGTTACTGGTTTTGATGCATCCTTTGTTGAGAGGTACTGCTCTTCTTCGGCCTTAATCCTGAGCAGCTCTTGTGCGATTCCTTCAAGGCCTTTCACGTTGGCTGCGCTGGCCTGCATTTCCTCGAGGGTGCCAGTGGTGCCCGCCATGACGCCGTAGTTCCTGTAGCCCCTCTCCCTGATTTTGCTTGCAAGCGACATAAACCCTATCCTGTATTCGGAGAGCGCGGTTTCCATGGCCTTGACCCTTGCGACACCCTGTGCGTTTCCCTTCTTGGCTTCGTACTCGCTAACTTTTTTGGCGTGCACAAGGGTCTGCTCGTATTTCCTCTCTATGTTGCCGACGTACGGGCTCTTTCCGGTCCTGAAGAAGTCCTCGTTAACCGTTTCCCGGAGCAGGAAATCCTTCTCGTAGCGCCTCAGCTGCAGCAGGCCCTCGTACACTGCCTTGGAATCCTCAAGCACAGGTATTTCGTTCTCCACAAGGCCCTGTATTGTCGTCACTGAAATGGCCCCGATTATGATTGTGAGGAGGAGCAGCGTCCCGATTATAGCGAAGAGCCGCGTGCCAATGCTGAAATCGCTGAGCCTCGGCAAAGGCGCACCCATTTTCATGGTATTTCCGTTTTTTTGTCCCGGCATTTTCCCACTTCACGGTGCAGTAAGCCTAGGAGCCAGCGGGTTTTTATTGGCGTGTCACCGAATTATCGACCAGGCCCTATGGCCGCCCAGTTTTTTCCCTGTCTTTCTGGCCCTTCCGCAACGGCTTTTCCGGTCAACTTCTACCCCAATATGCCTTTCACGTCGGCCTTGAATGCCTCTGCGTCATTCTCGTCCAGTATGCCCCTTTTCTTCAGGCCGTCAATATATGCGATTATTACCTCTTCTTTCAAGCCAGTCGCCCTGAGGTCCTGAAAAGCGGCTATCCCCACAGGTCCTAAGTATGCCTTGAACTCCGACTCAAGCTTCTCCTCGGTGGAAGTAGACACCTTCCTTGTGACGCCTGTGAGTATCCCCTCGTAGCCTGCCAGCGACCCGCCAATCACGATTCCCTTGTCGGTTATCTGGTACTTCGCAAGGCCCTTGCTGTGGCCGCTTCCCCTTATCTTGATGACGTTTAGCACCAGCTGCAGCTCGCCGTTTATTTCGACGTAGCGCAGCGCGACAATGTTGTCCACGAGTGTGGACACAAGCGCGGTGTCAGAGGCGCCCCCGCTCAGAATGTTCGAAGAGGCCCACGTGAAGAATGTGGTGATGCCGTTCTTCTTCAGGAAGTTGTTCAGCCCTTTTATAAACGCCACAACTGTGTCCTCTCGATAGGAATGCAGGACTGCGGACACAGAGTCTATTGTGGCTCTCGAGACCATCTTCCCCTCAACCACTGCCATTATGTCGCCGAGGTGCTCGTTAAGGAATTTCTCGTTTGGGTAAGCGCAGATGATGTGGAGCAGGCCCTTCTTCTCGAAGCCCTCGAAGTCCCACCCTAGCGCGCTGGCGTTCCTGAACACCTGTTGCCTGCTCTCCTCAAAGCTCACGTAGAGGCATTGCTCACCCTTCTGCAACCCATCCTGCGTGAACTGCATGCTCGTGAGGCTTTTGCCTGTTCCAGCGGAGCCGATTATCAGCGTCGAGGACGCTCTGAAAACCCCGCCGAGGAGCATCTTGTCAAGCACGGCGTTGCCGGTGGAGACCCTCTCGCTAGACGCTGAGTAGTCCAGTGCCGGCTTTAGCTTCGGGAAAACCACCAAGCCCTTCTCAGAAATCTTGAAGTAGAGGTCCTCGCTGCTGTGTCCCTTGCCCCTCACCTTAACAATGTTCATCGTCCTCTGGACCTCGCCCTTCACGCTCACCATGTCAAGGCGCACTATGGCGTCGGAGATGAATTCCTCAACGCTGTAGGCCGATAGTTTCTTCCTGTCGCTGACCTCGCTCGTGAGAAGCACAGTGCAACCGAGCTTCGACACCACCTGGCCGACGTCGAATATGAATTTCCTAATGCCTGCCTTCTCGTCGAGGTTGTACGCGAGCGCTGTGATGGAGTCTATGCACAGCCTCTTTATCTTTCTCCTTTCCAGCTGGTCCCTGATGAAGTCAAGTATCTCGTAGTCCGAGCTCTTCTCGCCGTAGTAGTCCCTGAGGTCGATTATCTTGAGCTTTTCCTTCACAATGGCGCCCATGTCAAAGAACTCCATTTTCTCGAGGTTCTTGAGGAGCTTCGGCACAGACTCAGTTATCGTGAGGTAGAGGCAGTTCTCGTTGTTCCTGATGCCGCTGAATAGCCACTGGAATGAAAATATTGTCTTGCCGCTGCCGGAAGGCCCCGCCACTAGGATTGTGGAGCCGGTTGGAAAACCGCCTGTCAGAATCCTGTCGAGCTCTGCGATTCCGCTCGGGGCGCTTTCGCTGAACAAGGATTTATCAATGGCATCAATCTGCCCGGTGCCGCTCTTGGCTTCAATCTGTCCAGCATTCTCCGGCAACGCGCTGCCCCCTGGCCAAAGCCCTAACAAGGCTTCGATAATATGACGCGGCAGGCCTTTTTATTGGTAACGACGCCGCAGGGCAGCAATAGCGCTTGCCTTGTCGGGAGTGAAGGGCACATTGGAATGATTTTCGCCAGAGCCTTGAGTGCCGGGTGACTTTTGTCAATGGGCATTTGCTGGGCATTCGCGATTCACATCTTTCCTCCTGTGCCGGATCGTTTTACAATGCTGATTGAGAGCCTGTAAGCCCTTTACTGAATCAACCTTCCGGTTGAACTGCACTCAACCGCCAATTTTTAAGCGCCGGCCTGCATATCTTTTAACGGGAACCCGTTGTTCTACATTATTATCCTAACTTCGCCACTTTTGGGTCTGCCGATGGCTGATTCATGGCTCTGACTCGATTTGTCTTTTTGGTTTTACCAGCGCAAATCAACGTTACATTACGCTG
>SBBR01000053.1 GCA_005239615.1 archaeon | reverse complement strand
TTGCCCGGTTTTGCAATAAAAAACTCCAGTATTGCGCGCGCGGAAGGCCCAAGCGTAACGCTGTCGGCCCAAAAAGGTTTCTCGAACATCCCAACATCACCGCCAAGAACTTTTAACCGGACATTCTCAATTGCAAATGCGAATGGCCTGACGTTGGAAGCATTTAAAATGTACAACCTGACAGGCTTTTCTGTCGGAATAGCTAATTCGTAATCTGTCTTTCCATTCAACAAGTAAGTGTTGCCGTATCTTCCCATTATTGCAAAGTTTGTTGCCTTTTCCTCAAAAGGAACCATTGCCCCATTTTCAATGAGAATGTCGTCAAGCACGATTATTTCCTTCGCCATATCGTCCCCATTTTCTTTTGGCTCCACCAGAATTGCCCCATACAACCCGAACTCCTGCTGCTTGTCCTCCCGAACATGGGGATGATACCAGAACAGGCCAGCATCCGGGAAATCAAGTTTATACTCGAACGAGCCTCCGGGCGGGACCTCTTTTTGGGTAACATCAGGCACGCCGTCAAACCTGTTTTCCAAGCGCAAGCCATGCCAGTGCACAGTAGTTGGCTCACCCAAGTTATTCTTGAAGTCTATGTAAATGCTATCGCCCTGTTTTACTTTCAAAATCGGGCCTGGTGATTGGTTGTTGTAGGCATAAGCCATAATCGTGTTTCCGCTTATTTGCCTCTTCACAGGGTTTGCTGACAAAGAATACCTGTCGCCCGTATTCAAGTCTATTGTTTGTGTGGCCTGTATGTTGCCAAGTGCATCAAAATTTGTTTTCACGTTTTCTGTATCTGCAGTGATTTTGTTTGTCGAGGTGCACCCTGCAAAAATTAGTGCCACAATCAAGAGCATTGCCGGAGCCAGCAGTTTCCATTTAAGCATTTCCTGTTTCATGGTTTTTGTCCCCTCACTGATTTTTCATTATCTCTTCCAAGTGGGCAATATTTTTGTCAAAATTTGGCGTTGTCTAATGATTTGCCGCTTCGTTCTTTTTGAACACCACATAAAGAATTGCGACGAGGAAAATAATAAATGACAGCGGGATAATGCCCAAACCAAAACTCGTGCCATAATGATGGTTCAAGTGAAATCCTGCTTCAGCAAACGACTCCTGCAAGCTCCCTTCATAACCAGATACCCTTTGACAATCATTCTGCATGCAATTCTTCTCCTTCTTTTTATTCGAAGCGCATTTCTATCCTGTCCCCGTCCTTAATAATGTAGTCCTTGTATTCAATGTTTTCAACGCCATTTACAAGCAACTGGACTTTCCCGGGTTTTCCGTCTGGGCATAAGTCGCCGTTTTTCTTCTCCAACAAGGTTATTTGTGAGAAGTTTCTCCCTATATTCGACATCATCGCACTGAGGGTTATTTGTGACGGGCTTGAAACGTTCCCTTCAATATGGAAAAGGCTGTCGTCATGCAGGTGAAGCAAATTGCTCCCTAAGTGCTGGCCAGGGGCAGGCTTTGGAAGGTCTATATACGCCCCGCAGACAGTCAATGTAGGCGTTGCATGCCAATGAATGTTTCCAAGTGGAAAGGAAAGCCCGCCAACGTCATAATTTGCCGGCTCTGGTTTTGGAAGCGAAAGGAAAAACCCGATTCCGATCAGGATTAGCACTCCAATTATTCCATAAGCCATTAGTTTTTTCGCGGATTCTTTTTTCTGGTAGTCCTCGTGCATTCTTTCCTTTGCCTCCCGCTTCAACTGCAATTTTAATTCCCTCCTTTCATGCTTTGAAAGCTCTTCCCCGCTCATTGCCCGCCACCTTCTTTTTTGAAAGCGCCCAAATAATTGAGCGTGAACACGAGCAATGCCATGCTAATTAGGGTTATGAGTAAACTATACTGCGTGAGGAACACGCTCACGCTAAGCGGCAGGAAAACAGCTCCAAGCGAGGCGCAGGCAGGACATTGCGAAACAAAGAACAATGCAAACGTGCCAGCCCCACTGCTTCCAGCCCCTTTTACTTTCTCATTCAGGGCGCATGTTTTTGGTTGCCTCCAATTGTAAACCTGGAATGACAACGTGATTCCGAACAGAATGGAAAAAACAATGAACAAAAAACCATTCTCCGGAGGTATTGTGGCCAGCCACACGTCAAAATTCTCTATTATTCCAAGCAATTGGGTGTAAACATAAATAATGACAAAAATCATTGACGAAATAACTGCCAAGGCTAGGTAAGCAGGTTTCTTCAAAAAACTTGTTATCTTCATCATGACTCAAATCCAACAGTTTTATTGAGGGGGCGAAAAGAGGGCACAAGACCTTCCTGTGCCCACTTAAATTTATTTTACTTTAAGAGGCCGTCAATTGCTGACTTGAAGACACTGTATGGTTGTGCACCAACAATCAACTGCCCGGTGCCATCAGCCTTTCCGATAACAAAGCTTGGCGTGCCACTTACACCAACGGCTGCCCCTTCGTTAAAGTTTGCCTGCACCGCGCTCGTGTATTTTCCTGAATCGAGGCAAGAGTTGAATTGCGTTGCATCCAGACCAATGTCCTGAGACCACTTCTTCACATCATCGACAGTGAGATTTGACACTGTGCCCTGTCCGAATTTGTCTTGTTCATTGAATATTTTGTCGTGCATTTCCCAGTACTTACCCTCATCACCAGCGCACCTAGCCGCCTCGGCGTAAACTGAAGCCATTGGGTGGAAACTCAAAGGAAAGTCCTTGTAAATGAACTGCACCTTGCCGGTTTCAATGTATTCCTTGTCTAACTGTGACTTGGAGCCATTGAACCAAGACCTGCAGAACGGGCACTGATAATCAGAGTACTCGATTATCACGATTGGCGCATCGGACTTTCCACTTATCCCAGCCGCCCCTTGCAAGAGACCCTTTATTTCTTTTGTCTGCTGGGCCGGTTCCGGGCTCGGCTGTGGCGCGACAGCAGCGCTGCCTGCATTGCCTGAGCCCTGCAAGGGAGCACTCGCGGCTTGGATGCCTGAAATTGATTTTGAAAGCCCTAAGAGACTATTACTTACACCTGAACCCGCGGCGAATATGCCCACGGACAATATTATTGCCGCAAACAGTATGCTTGCAGGCAAATATAATGCTTCCATTCCTGATTTGACGTGTTCACTCATTCAAAACCACCACTCGCTTTTTTTCCTGTACTCATAGTTTTTATCCCCCCTAGTTTTGCTTAACGCAATTAATTGAGCATTGAATTGGCTCGCTGTTTTGGTTCTCTCCAATAGGCGAAAAGAAGACTGTCGTTTCCCTCGAAACCAATTTTTCTTCCGGCACCTCAGCCATGTAAATGTTCTTGGTTGTTTTGACAGCTATGGCAACAGACCCTTCGCCTTTGCCGTAAAACGGATTTTCGATTAATAGAGCCAGACCCATGAAAACGAACAGTCCGATGAAACCGATTCCCAAATACAAATAATTCCGCTCACTCAAGGTGGAAACCATAAGGTAACCATTATGTAACACAACTATTTAAATGTATTGACGCGCTGATTGCCATATGGAATCCGCGAGAAAAGAAAGCAAAGTAACATGTTTCCTGCTAAGGCACAAGGCCATCGGCACTTTGTTCCTTTCAATTCTTTTTTTTGTGTTTTTGGGAACGCCCACAGCACTTGTCCCGAATTCTTTTATCCATTACACGAGAATGACACAAATCACGTGGCTGGACTATTTCTTTTTGTCCACAACAAGCGTCCTGTTGGCAATCAACCTGATTGTTCTCCTGGAGAAAAAAACAAAAAAAGATGGGTCAATGCTGGGCGGCGGGTTCCTTGGGTTCCTGGCATTCGCCTGCCCGATATGCAACATGATTCTGGTCAGCCTGCTTGGAGCCACTTTCATCCTGGCATTCATCGAACCCCTAAGGCCATTTTTTGGCGCGGCAGCAATAATAATTCTTTTAGCGACCTTGTATTTCCAACTAAAGCAACCACCCTGTGCTACATACACTGATGGCAACGGGGTTAAAATTACCGGTTAACAATTAATATTGAAGGTGAAGACCGTGGACTTAAATGAATTGGCTTACGTTGTGGAAACAAACAAGAGTTTTGACGTGGCAGTCGTCTCTGTTCTCAGGGCGGTAGAGCAAAAAGGATGGGCGCTGTTCAATGTTTATGATGTGAAGGAAAGGCTGGCAGCCAAAGGCTTTACCCAAGAACCGCTCAAAATAATAGAGATTTGCTCGGCAAAACACTCCAACCAACTCCTGAACAAAGACAGGCTGGCCTCGCTGTGCATGCCATGCAGGATTATTGTACTTGAAGAGAAAGGAAAAGTGAAAATAGCCAGTATAAGGCCAAGTATGATTTCGGATTTCTTCCCGCAAATAACCATTGAAGAGACAAAAAGCATAGAAAAAGACACCAAAGAAATCATTGATTCCTCCAAGTAAACACATTGCCACTACCAGACAAGTGCCAGCACCACCTTGGCTGGCCTTGTTGTCACAAACAACTATTTTTCGGACGGATTTCGGAGAATTCTTTTAAATAAGAAAACCTACTTGTTTCATTAGATATTATGATTCGCACAATTCTGATGAAAAGCAGGGGAATTTTCACGGTCTTCAAGCCGGCCAAACAGGCAATGCAAACCGACCCCGTTTGTGGTATGGTCGTTGATACCGCCAAGGCATTTGTAAGGAGACATCACGGGCAAATGAATTACTTTTGCTGCCCGGAGTGCAAAAAAACATTTGAATTCATGATTAAAGGCAAAACACATGAACTGCAATTCGGTATTGGTGGCCAAGGCATGCAAAGTCAATGCGTGTTCACGGGTGATTTATGATGGGACTCACTGATGCAATCAGGCAAATCTGGAAGAACCACGCAATTGCAATGATAGCAATCTTCATAGCCATTTTAGCCGCGGGAATTTACTTTAAAGTCAGCCTTTCCACGCTATCACTCCTAATAATACTCGCGTGCCCCCTCATGCATGTGTTCATGATGGGCGGCCACGGCTCGCACGGGGGGCATGAAAAGGAAGAGAAAGAAACTGAAGACCATTCGGGCCATGGCAAAGCTGGCAACAAGGACAGCTCATCTTGCCACTAATGCTGCAGCAAGTCACTTTACAGGCGTGCAAATGTCAGCAGTGGGGCGGGTTGGGAAGCGTCAGGTTTTTTGCTGAAACCACCTACAAACCCTAATGTCCGACGACCTTTGTGTCCCTTACATGAAGGCCGTTATCCTCCCGGTGTAGTAC
>SBBR01000058.1 GCA_005239615.1 archaeon | reverse complement strand
GTAGTGCATCCTCAACGGTCTTGGAGAGTGAACCTTTTCTCCCACCATTGAGAGCGTGGGCCAGTCGCCTTAGCCTTTCATCCGATTCATCCTCAATGGATAAAACAACCTGCTTCAAGTAAACCACTTTATGATATAATTGCACAAATAAGTATATAATTATATGTTTAACTATAGAAATGGGCAGACGCGCCACAGGCAAATCAGAAGGCACTAACAACTTATTTTAACCATTAAAGCGGATTATTCTTGCTATGCTCTTCTCAGAACTCGTGGCTTATTTCGATAGGATTGAGAGCGTTTCCTCGCGACTAGACATGACTGCAATCCTAGCAGAAATGCTCTCCAAGGCAGGCGGGAAGGAAATCCGCGACATTGTTTATTTCTCCCAAGGCATGCTCGGACCAAAGCACACTGGCCTCGAAGCAGGAATAGGGGAGGGGTTGCTCGAACAAGGCATAGCGAAGGCGACCGGATACACGAAAGAGGAGGTCGTGAGGCTCTACAAGCAGGTCGGCGACCTCGGCTACGTAGCCGAAAAGCTTGCCAGCGGGAGGAAACAGACGTCCCTTTTCAGCGGGAGGCTCACAGTGGAAAAGGTATTTGGGAACTTCGTGAAGATTGCGGAAACAGGGGGAAAGGGCAGCCAGGACTCTAAGCTCGGCATGTTCGCGGAGCTCATCAACAGCGCGGGAAAGCTCGAGGCCCGCTACATAGCGAGGTTCCCGCTGGGCAACCTAAGGCTTGGCATTGGCGACCCGACGATAATGGACGCGCTCGCGCTGAATTACGTAGAAGAATTCCTGAAAGACAAGAAAAACATGGCAGGAATAGAAGCCGCGCTCAGGGAAAAGAATGAAGAGAAAAGGAAGGAGGAGTTCAGCCGGAGGGCGAGACAAAGGCTGAGGGAAACCATCGAGGCGAAATACAACATTTTCTCAGATTTGGGCGAGATTGCCGAGCGGCTCAAGGCGAAAGGCATTAAGGGGCTAGAGGAAATAAGGATAGTGCCCGGCACCCCAATAAGGCCGACCCTTGCTGAGAGGCTGTCCTCTTCCGAGGAAATAGTCGAGAAGCTCGGCAACTGCGCCGTGGAACAGAAATACGACGGATTCAGGCTTCAGGTGCACAAGGACAGGAACAATGTGACTATTTTTTCCCGCCAGAGCGAGAACATGACTGGCATGTTCCCTGACCTCGTCGAGGCGGTCAGGAGGCAGATGAAGGCGGAGAGGGTGATTTTCGAAGGCGAGGCCCTTGCCTACAGCGAGCAAACGCAACAGTACTTCCCCTTCCAGGTGACAATCCAGCGCAAGAGGAAGTATGACATCGCGGAAAAGGCCGAGGAGTTCCCCCTCAGGATGTTCGCATTCGACGTAATGTACCTCAACGGCAAGGACCTCATGGGGAAGCCGTTCCGCGATAGGAGGGAAGCGCTCGAAAAAATAATCGGCGAAGGGGAGGCAATCGCCCTCACGAAAAGCATCGAGACCTCTGACCCAAAAAAGATAGACGCTTTCTTTATGGAGAGTATCGAGAACGGTTTAGAGGGGATAATCGCGAAGGACCTCGACGCACCTTACATAGCAGGCGCGAGGAAGTTCGCCTGGATAAAGCTCAAGCGCAGCTACAGGGGCGAGCTCTCTGACTCAATTGATGTCACGATAATCGGCTACTTTAAGGGCCGGGGCAAGCGGACACAGTTCGGCATCGGCGGACTACTAACCGCGGCGTATGATGAGGAGGACGACTCGTTCAAGTCAATAGCCAAAATCGGGACAGGGATGAATGAGGAAATGCTCTCTGAGCTGGAGGAAAAGCTCTCAAAGATTGCAGTGAAGCAGAAGCCCGGCCGGGTTGATTCGGAAATAGAGCCGCATGTGTGGGTAAAGCCGTCCTATGTGATAGAAGTGCGCGCGGACGAAATCACGAGGAGCCCGCTGCACACCGCCGGAAGGGACAAGGAAGGAACGGGCTACGCGCTGAGGTTTCCCCGCATGCTGAAGTTCAGGGAGAAGAAGCCGGAGGAGAGCACAACCGTGAAGGAAATAATTGCCATGTTCAGGAAGCAGGCGAGCGTGCAGGTTTATCAGGCGGAGAAGTGAGAAAGTGCAAGCAATTCATGTTGGTTACACCGGGCCAATGCTTTATATCGTCCATGGCCCGGCCCCAAGCAAGCTTGAGTCAGGGCACGAACCCAAAACCAGTGAGGAAATTGTTGAAGCGGCAAACAGAGATAAAATCGCCCAGGCGCTTGAAAGGGCTGCAATCAAAAAAATCCCTGTAGTGTATGAAACCTTGTTGGGTGACAGGGTCAGGGATCAGGGCCTTGTTGAGAGCCTGCGCCGCAAACCAGAAATATTATGGGTGGAGCAGAATACTGACCTTCGGGGCATCCTTGCGAGAAAAAAATTTTTGCCTACAAGGTTCATACTGCTTGGCCACTACCGGGACAACTGTGTGCCAGAAGCTGCGGAATATTTGCGGACATATTTTCCAAGGGCGGAGGTTTATGTCCTCGAAGGTCATTCGACAGCACTTTATAACAGGCAAGCTGGACAAAAGCGGCACTACAAGGCAGGGCTGAAAGCCATAGGGGTGAGGTTCAGCAGGAGCCTGGGAAAAAAGCACTTTGTTTAAAGGAATAAATACAACTTTTGACATTATTTTCACCATGCGCTGGCTGTTCTGGCTGGAAAAATTCGTTCTCGTCGCTCTGGCGTTCGCCGCTGCATTCTACTTTGTCGTGCTGTTCAAGGCGTGGGCGCAGGAGAAGCAGGGCTACTTCCTCTTTGTGGGGGACCTTGAGAGCGCGGCGCTGGTGATAATGATAGGCGTGGGGGCAACGTTCCTCATAGAGAAGCTCCTCAAGTGGGAGGTAAGGGCGCTGTTCCACAACAGGGGGCCGAGGAGATGAATGCGTTCCGGCTGCTCGTAGTTGCGGCCGTGGCAGCGGCCCTCATTTACGTTGTGATGGGCCTCTTCCAGCCATCCGAGGTCGAAATCTTCATGAAGCTGAAAGCCGGCATTGATTATGCGGAACAGAATGAAGGCAGGCTCCATGAAACCGAGATTGCCTACAGGGCGGGCTTCGGCCTTAAGGCGGAGGCGCTTGACTCGCCAAGCAGGAGCGTGAGGCTGGAATGCAGCAGCGTCGGGACCTGCGCCAAGGAAAAGATTTCGATAGAGCCAAGGTCGATGGCGATTAGTGAGCAGGCACTCCTCAGGACATACTTCAGGTGCATGGACAAGGGCCCCCTTAATGACTGCATAATCTATTTCGGCGACAGGCCCGCACAGGTGGAGTTGAGCAGCGTGGAGTTCACTGAGCCAAAGGGCGGATCGGCTGCCATCACGTTCTCGGTGAAGAACGTTGGGGGAATTGACGCGGTTGACAGCGTCTACGCCATCAAGCTTTACCTGAAGAAAATGGAAGGTGAAGAGGAAAAAGAGGTTCTGAGGAGCGAGATACGAGGCCTCCTTAAAAAGCTCGTGCCGAGAGAGAGCCAATTTGTGAGGCACCAGTTCGAGGTGCTGCAGGACGGGAGGTACGCACTGAAAGTAGGCGTAGAGGGCGAGGACGCGGGAAGGGCACAGTGGGAGAAAGTGTTCGAAGTCGCTGAAAAGCCTTTGGCCACATGCGCTGCTGGCGAAAAAGCCGCCACGACTCTAAACAACGGAGTGTGCAGGACGCAGTATGCCTGCAGCGGCTGCGAAACAGGCGCCGAGTGCTCGCTGAGGTGGCAGGAGAAAGGCCTGAGCGAGACGGAAATCACAGAGGCTTACAAGAGCGGCGTGTACGTGGAGAAGCCAGCCCAGAACGGGGAGTGCTAAGGCCTGCGACCTCCATGACTTTGAAGCTTACCCTGCAAAGTCAGCCTCAACTCCAAAAGCCGTGCCAAATCCTTTTCCCACACCTCGGCTTTTCCATGAGCAGGCCGTGGAGGATGGTGCCCAGCCTGCTCGGAAAGGGCGGAAATTTCGCCATCTATTTCCCTCAACAGCGACCTTATAAAATTTTCCACATCGTACCCCCTGACAAGGAGCTGCAATGTTACTCTGTTTAGGTCATGCACAGGATTGTTGGACGTTATGATAGCGCTCTTGCAGTTCTGGACAAAGAGGGCGCGACGCCTTGCTCTTTTGACCTTCCACCTCCTTAGAATTCGCCTCAGGCCTCCAAGCCCGGAACGAGCCTTTCCGATAAGCTGTTTCATGAAACAATAACGAAGTGGTTATATAAAAACCATGCCATCCCGCCTTTGCTGGAATCGGCCGGGAATTTGAATATAAACCATATACAGCTGAAATTGCATCATGCTGCTGAAGAATTGCCAGCTCCTCCTCACACAGGACGCCAATAGGAGAATAATCGGAAACGCCGACGTCCTCATCGAAGGCAGCACCATAAAAAAAGTCGGGCGGGGCCTCAAGGCCGGAAGGGGAGCGGACACAATAGACTGCGCCGGAAAAATAGTGATGCCCGGGCTCGTGAACACGCACACGCACCTCGGGATGCACTCGCTTCGCGGGGCGAAAGATGATGCCGAACTGTTTGACTGGCTAAAAGGCATTGAAGCCACGGAAAAAAAGTTTACTGCGAAACAAGTTAAGGAAAACACGATTGCAGGCCTGAAGGAGGCAGTGCGGTTCGGCACGACAACCGTTTACGACTCCTACAAATTCCCTGAGGAGAGGCTGGGCGCTTTTGAGAAAATGGGCGTGCGGGGGGTGCTGTCCTCTACTGTTACCGACGAAAAAACTTTCAGGGCATCGGAGAATTTCCTGAACTCCCTTAAAAAACGACACGGAATTGTCAAGGGCGCGGTCGCAGCGAATGCAGTATATTCGTGCAGCAAGGAAATACTGCGGAAAGTGATTGAATACAGCGATGCCAACCGCCTCCTTCGCAGGATTCACATCGGCGAGACAAGGAAGGACAGGTTCGACACGCTGCAAAGGCACGGCAGGCTCGCTGTGGAATACCTCGATTCAATCGGCTTTCTGGCCGAGAACTGCCTGCTCGTGCACTGCATATGGATAACGAAAGGCGAGATAAGGAAGATTGCAATGGCTGGAGCAATGGTGTCGCACAACCCTGTCTCGAACATGAAGCTTGCATCTGGAGGGGTGATGCCGCTCACGGAAATGCTGGATGAAAAGGTGTGCGTGGGTCTCGGCACTGACAGTGTCGCGAGCAACAACAACCTAGATTTGTTCGAGGAGATGAAGATTGCGGCGCTGCTCCACAGGCACCACAAGTGGGACGCGAACGCCGTTACCGCACAGCAGGTGTTGGACATGGCTACCATTGACGGAGCTAAATGCCTCGGCATTGGGAATGTCGGGAGCATCGCGGAAGGTAATTTCGCGGACATCATCACGCTCAGCCTTGATGAAAACCTGCTGCCGGTGAATGATATTGTTTCGAACATCGTGTTCGCGGCACAGGGGATGAACGTGAATGACGTGGTGATTGACGGCAAGGCAGTCCTCCGGGACAGGTCATTTGTCCACTAGTTCCGCGCGCAAAATTTCAAGCCGCCCCGTATTCTCGTTTTCCAGTATTTTTGTTGTTTCAAGCAATTCGATGCGCTTCTTGAAAATAGGGCAGTCAACGACGAGGCTCTCGTACTCTCCACCCTCCCCGCCGACGTGGAAGCCGTGCTTTTTGTTCAGGCCGGCAAACGTATCCACAACATCCTTGTCAACACATCGCCCCAGAAATGACTCATTTAATCCTTGCGCCGCGATGCCGACAATCCGCACGTCAAACCCGAGAGAAATGATTTCACGCAAGAGCTTTTCCTGGCTCTTGTGCCAGAGGGGAGAGAAGCACTTGAGGCCGAGGGAATGGCATATTCGGTTGACGCGCTCGTGCTGGTAATCCGAGAGCAGCGCCCCCACTGCGATGCCGCGCAGATTATATTTTTCCTTCGCGGCGCGAAGGGCGTTCCCCAAATCCCCAAGCTCGGCCTCCTTCTCGCCTTTTGTTTCATGGAAAACAAGCGGAATTTCGAGCGCTTCGGACTGCAGCTTAACCATCTCAATGGCCGGGGTGTGGAACATCCAGCTCTGCGGGTTTGCTGACTTGAGCGAAACGAGGCATTTCACGTCCCAGCCCTGCTCTTTATAATAGTAGGTCGTGAAGACCGAGTCCTTGCCGCCTGAGAAGAGGATGCCGAGCATGAATAATTATTGTTGCATACCCGGTTTAAGGCTTATTTCCCGCATAGAGAATAACCGCTGGCATCTCCGGCCGTAAACGGCGAGTCTGCACCAGCAGCCACCTCTCCGCCTCCAAAGGGTTTTAAGCCAGAAAAGCGTACAACCAAATGGCGGCATGCAAAGGGGAAAGGTTTAATACTATATTAATACCGTACTTATTTAGCTGGCACCGTTGAAAATGTCTTTATAGGTGATTGAGCATCCACCCATAGGGTGGGGAAAACCAGTTGAGGTGGTTTTCCTATGGAAGAAGGAAGGAT
>SBBR01000093.1 GCA_005239615.1 archaeon | reverse complement strand
GCTTTTTGACTGAAGCCCGCACAGGCCAGAAAGAAGGGCTTCCATGAATAGATAAGGAATGAAAATTTAAAAAAGACTAAGTTATCGGATGGAACCGCGCTTTATGGCCTCCACAGCACGCACGGCAAACTCCTTTGCGCGTGCCCTTGCCTGCGCAATGCTCATGCGCGGGCCGCAGATGCCGTAACCAACAGGCTTGTCGTATTGGAGCGAGAGTTCCATGATTTTTTCCGCGGCTGTGTAAGCAACGACTTCATCGTGCGAGGTCTGCCCCTGCACAACAGCGCCAAGTACAACAGCCCCGTCAATGTCCTGGCGGGCCAGCATTCTTTTGAGGGCTAAAGGGACGTCAAAGGCACCCGTCACCCTGACAATAGACACTATGTCAATGCCTTTGGCCTCCGCCGTTTTTTTTGTAGTGTGCAGCATTTCTTCAGCAATGGAAGCGTGAAAATCGGAGAGCACAACGCCAAGTTTCATGGAGCTTCTCATTTGGGACTTCACGGGACCACCTTCACCTGTTTCGCATTTCCCTTCCCCTGCCTCTCGCCGGAGCCGGCCCTCTTTGTGAGCTCTTCGGGGGCAAATAGTATCCAGAGCAAATTCAGCGCGTGCTTCGAGGCCCTGTTGTGCATTATCCTGCCCAGCTCTTCACCGTTGCGGGCCTCGTCCTCGTGCACAAACACCTCGAGCACGGTCTTGCGCGTCATGAGCTGCACCTGCTGTATACCAAGGGAAGCCTCGTGCGAGCACTGCTTATCGATTGGCGCTGGGCCTGGCATTCCGAGGGTGATTCCTGCAGAACAACCCTGTTCTAGCAATTGAAGCATTGCCACAGGAATGTCCTTTATGCCAGGCACGGTCATTCGGACGATTTTTATCCTCCAGCCGTTTTCCTTCGCGGCCTTTTCCATCATTCTAACGGCCACAGAGCCCATGTCGCCCCGGCTGAACATCGTGTCCACGACTGCAATTTTTTTCAACATAAGACCACCGCGACTGAGCCGCCCCTGGAAGCACTTGCCTTCGCTGTGGCCTCGTCATGCCTGTTTTTGCGGGGCGGATGCATCATTCTCTCACCAATTCAACTGCTGACCCATTCTTCAGGCCGAGTTTTTTGCGCAGGCTGAAGGGCGCGATGAGCTCTATTATGTTATCAGGGTGGTTGGTGCGGTGCGGCAGGATTGCAACCGCATCCACCTTGCCGTTCACCCTACATGGCCAGCAGTCAATTCCCCCAAAGGTGCGCTCCTTCGCGGTAAAGCCGCGGACCTTTATGGGGGCTTTGGCGGTGAAGGCAGCTCTGTATTCCGGGCTGACCTCAAGGTTGAGCGTGCCGGGGAAAACATCAAACCCGAAAAGCTCCTTGAACTCCTTCCTGTACTCCGGAATGGATGTGTAGTAGGTGCCCTCGCCGAGGCCGTCAATAGCCTTCCCTTTCAGCGAACCCTTTTTGCCGGAGAAGAGCTCGCCAAGCTCCATGTGGAGCGACTCCAGCTCCTTCCTGCCCCTCCCGGCAAGGGCGACTTCGATTCCGGAGGTGGAGGCTCTGCGAGAAATAATGCCCTCTCTTTCGAGCTCCCGCAGCTTCCTCGAGATGGACTGCTGGGAGAAACCTGTTAGGCGGGCGAGCTCCGATGTCGAGACAAGCTCCTTCCCATGGATACCAGCGCGTCGCGCGAGGAGGAGCGCGAGACCTATGTTGGTGTCCTTCATGAAAGGAAGGCGGTGCGATTACTTAAAAAAGAGTGGCTTAACGGAAATGGGTAGGCGTTCATTTTGCCGGGTAATGGAATTTCCGGCACAAACCCAAAATCCCTGAAGTAACTCTTCGTATCAAGCCTCGCCTCATACACCGAACCGAGGACGTTGCTTGCTGTGAAGGGTGGTTCTTTCAGTGCGAAAGATAAAAGGCGCGCGGTCGCGAGGGCAACTGGAATCGGAACGTGGACGATATGCGCATCCTCCTTTCCGTGAAATTTCATCGCGATTTCGCTGAATAGTTGGTCGAGGCTCACATCATCAGGGCCGCCGACATCGTACGCTCTACCATAAACCGCCTTTTTGCGCAGCGCGAGCCCCATCGTCGCAGCGAGGTCGTCCACATGAATTGACCTGAAGCGGCAAGCACCTGATCCGGACACGGGAATGACTGGCCATGATGCTGCCCTCACGAGCGAACCGAAAGCGCCGCCTGCAGCGTTCCAGTAAACTATGCTCGGCCGCAGTGTCACAGCGGGAACGCGGCACCTCATGATGATGCGTTCTGCTTCTTCTTTGGTGCTGCCATACAGACCTTTTTGAGCCATCTTTGCGGAGGCTGTGCTGATGTTGACGATTCTCTTTACTTTGTTCGCTTCGCATGCAGCCGCGAGGTTCTTTGCGCCGACGACATTTGTGCTGTAACTCTCGGCTTCGTCGGATTTTGCCGCGGCGAGGTGCACCACTGCATCGACGCCCCGTGTCGCAGCAAGGATGGAAGGGAAATTCCGCATGTCGCCGTGTATAACCCTGCGGCGCCTGTGGCGCACAAAGCCGGGATCGCGCCTCACGAATGCGCGCACTTCGTGGCCAAGCCCAAGCAGTGTGGCAACGATATGCCTGCCAATGAAGCCCCCCGCGCCAGTCACAAGAATGCGGCGGCAGGGTTTCTCCTTCGGATGCCTTGACGAGGTTTTCATCGTCTCCCGCTCTGCCTTTGTGCTAAGGGTTCAATAGGATTCTGCAGCACAATCACTATAAGATTATTATGCCAAATCCAAAAATTGGCGGCTTTTCCGGGTCTTTAGGCTGGACATCAACTACGGGATGACTGCTGGGCCAGTGGCATTTTTTTGGCATTGGTATAGTGATATTTTGGCCAATTATTGTGTGCATATTTCAGATGGGCGACCGGTGCGTTGCCCCAAAATAGTCTCTTAAGCTTTTAGCGGTTTTTCCACGGAAGGTGTACCGCAGGCATGGCGTGTCTGGCGCCGCCTGCTCGCGGCGATAAAGCTGACCCTCTTCGAGGGACCTGCCTCATCGCCAGATGAGGCAACAGTCCACCCAACGCTCCATAGGCACACGCCCTTCCGAGGCGCTCTCGGACGAAACGATTGGGTCCGAACCTCTTCGCCGTGTGCATTTAAAACCCTTTCCATATCCTATTTGTAGAATTATTTAACCAGCAAAATAGCGATTTTTCTGGCGAATGGGCAGGGTTCGGGGTTTTTCCAGCTTTAATCCTTTCCTTGCCATGGGTTTGCCGTTCCGGGTCAGGGGTTGGATTGCGTTGGCGCTGAGCAGGGTTGCAGAGCATTATTTGGTGTCGAAACACGAGATTGTCCCTGACGAGAAGGTTCAGGAAGTCCTGGCAAAGTTCGGCGCAGCGAACACCGACAGGTTCCCAAGAATTGCGAAGGACGACCCCGCGGCAGCTGAAATCGGCGCGAAGAGGGGAGACCTCATCAAAATCAGTAGGCACAGCCCCACGGCCGGGAAGACTATATATTTCAGGGTGGTAGGGTGACGTCTTCAGGTGCCACAACAACCAATCTCAGCGGCTGGGCGCTGATTGACTCCTACTTCAGGGACCGCAGGATAGCCCAAATGGAGATTGACTCCTATAACCAGTTCGTGGACAAGAAGCTCGCCCAGATAATCCATGAGAACAACGAGGTCACGCCGAAGATTGAGGAAGTGAGGGTCGAGTTCGACAAGATTGAGGTGACAAAGCCGCGCATTATCGAAGCGGACGGCAGCCCGCGCAACAGGTTCTTCCCGATGGAAGCGCGCCTCCGCAATAGGACATACTCAAGCCCATTATACCTCACCATGAGGCTACTGAGGAGGGATGTCGAGCAGGATAGGAAGCAGACATACATCGGCGAGCTACCTGTCATGGTGAAGAGCAGCCTCTGCTGGCTGAACGGGAAAACCGATGAGGAGCTTGTGGAGATGGGCGAAGACCCAATGGATTTCGGGGGCTATTTCATAATCAACGGCTCGGAGAAGGCGCTCATGACGCAGGAAGTGCTGGCCTCGGACAGGGTGATTGTCTCGGAGCAGACCGACAGGGTTGTTGCGGAGGTCATAAGCACGCGCGGCGCCTTCAAGGGAAGGGTCAGGATAATGAGGGCGCCGGACGGCATCCTCTCGGTTTCCTTCCCCGCATCGCCGCGCAAGCTCAAGCTCTTTGTCCTCCTTAAGGCGCTCGGCCTCAAGAGCAGCCAGACGATTAGGGAGGCATTCGTGGATGAGGTGGAAGTGCAGAACGACGTCCTTATTAACAACGAGAACCTGCTCGTGAAGAGCGAGAAGGAGGCCTTGGACAAGATAGGCAAGTTCGTCGCGCCGGGGCAGGTCGAGGACTACAGGCTCCGCAGGGCGCAGGAAGTGATAGATGCGTTCCTCCTCCCGCATATCGGCCAGGACCAGAAGAACAGGCTCGCAAAGGCCTACTACCTCGTGATGATGGCGACCAAAGCAATCGAGAGGGCGCACGGCCTCCGCGCCGAGGACGACAAGGACCACTACGCCAACAAGAGGCTCGAGCTCTCTGGCAAGCTTATGGAGCACCTTTTCCGCTACAGCTTCAAGTACTTCATCAAGGACCTGAAATTCCAGATAGACCGCACCGTTACAAGGAGGAGGAAGCTCAACATCTCCACCATCGTCAGGCCAGGGGCGGTCTCAGAGAGGATTAAGTTCGCGATGAGCACTGGCAACTGGATTGGCCGCGCGTCTGGCGTCTCAAAGTTCATGGACCGCGTGAACTATCTCTCTGCACTCACCGACATCAGGAAGGTCAAGAGCCCGCTTGATAAGAACAGGGAGCTCTACGAGGCAAGGGATGTCCACGGCACCCACTGGGGAAGGCTGTGCGCAATAGAAACGCCGGACGGGCCGCAGTGCATTGCCCCGCAGACGGAAATGATTTTGGCAAGCGGGGAGAAAGTATCAATTGCGCAGTACGCGAAAATGTGGGGAAAGCACAAAGTAGCTTCCCTTGACTGGGAGGCAAAAAATGAAGCCGATGCGAGAACAGCAAGGTTCCTCAGCATGCAGCCTAAAAAGAAAGTGATTGAAGTTATCACCAAGGAATCCGGAAGGAAAATAATTGCGACCATTGACCACCCGTTCTACTCGGAGCGCTCAGGGAAAACTGAACTCTCAAACCTGCAGATAGGGGACAGGGTCGCGGTAATGCCTTCAGACCCAGTGGAATTTGAAGAGCCTAAGGGGCAGGTAGTAATGACAGAGCGGGACATCCTGGGTGCGTGTCCCGAAAAAACCGACAAGGAAATGATTTTGACTGCACTCAAACAGAAGGGTCTTGTGCCACTTATGGACAATGATGAAAGGCTGCCCGCACTTGCAAGACTGCTGGGGCACATGTTTGGCGATGGGTCGCTCACGCTTTCAATGAAGAAGTTCAGATCCAACTGCGCCTTGGTGTTCAGTGGGAAGGAGGCAGACCTTGAGGAAATAAGGAAAGACCTTGCAATTCTGGGCTTCGGGGCTTCAAAACAGCGCGTTTACAGGAAAGTTTCGATACTGCATGACGGCAGGGTCATAGACGGCAACAGCAGGAGGATGGACTGCTATTCAAAGCCCCTTTGGGTGCTGATGCGTGCCCTTGGCTCCCCACAGGGTGATAAAGCAATCAAGGAGACCAACGTTCCGCACTGGATAAAAGCGTCAAGGAAAATAATAGCCAAGGAATTCCTGGCAGCCTACTTTGGAAGCGAGATGACCACGCCAAAGACCGACAAAAGGGATGGCAAGACGTTCCTGCAACCGGTATTCTCGCTGAACAAAACCACGGAAATGACGCAGAACGGCATCGCATTTGTGGAGGAAATAAAAGGGCTGATTGGAAGATTCGGCATTGAAATGGCAAGCACCAAAATAGTGTACGAAACAGCCAGGAAAAGCGGCGTTAAAACGAGGAAAATCAAGGCAAAGCTCAATGGAAACCTGGAAAACCTGCTCAAACTCTATGGGACAATATCATTCAATTACTGCCGCCAGAGGAAGAGCCTTGCAAGGCTTGCATACGCATACCTTCTCCACAAGAAGAAGATGATTGAAGAGAGGGAGCAATTGTATGAACAGGCAGTCGCGATGCATAAGAACGGCAAGGGCAATGCGCTAATAGCGCAGGAGATTTGGACCAGGGCTCATGATATCGCCAATTGGGTAAAGAAGCACAGGAAAGGCGTGAGGAGCGAAATCAGGGTGTCGGAGAAAGATTTCCCGAATTTCAATGACTGGATAAGGGAACATGCAATCAGCGAGAACGGGATGGTCTGGGAAACAATCGGGAGCCTCAAGAGCACGCAGGTTAAGGAAGTGATGGACATAACCACCTATGAGGACTATCACAACTTCTTTGCAAACGGATTCCTGACAGGGAACTGCGGCCTGGTCAAAAATCTGGCCATGATGGCTGAAGTGACAACTGAGAGCGAAGAGGCGCCGATAGAGAAGATACTGAAAGATATGAATGTCAGGCTGAAATAGCAAAGAGAAAATTATACAACAAAATAAAAGTAAAGCCAAGGCGTCCGACGTCTTGCATTTGGATTGTGCATTGTTTTGGTAAAAGAAGGGTTTGGCTATGGTTTCGGAAGCGAAGAGCGCAAAAGTCTACATCAACGGCAGGCTCATAGGGTTCCACAGCGACCCGCAGAAGCTCACTAAGGAGCTCATAGCGAGGAGGAGGGAGAGCAAGGTCTCACACCAGGTAAACGTGGCGTTCCACGGCGACACGAACGAGGTCTACATCAACACGGATGCTGGAAGGGTGCAGAGGCCACTGGTTGTGGCTGAGAACGGCAGGACGAAGATGACACAGGAGCATGTGAAGCAGCTGCAGGACGGCAAGCTCACGTGGAAGGACCTCGTGGAGCAGGGCCTCATAGAGTACCTCGACGCTGAGGAAGAGGAGAACGCGTTCATCGCGGCTTCCGAGGCAGAGCTCACTAAGGAGCACACGCACCTCGAGATTGACCAGTCAGGGATACTCTCCATCATAAGCTCCATGGTGCCATACCTCGAGCACGACATGGCTGGAAAGGTGCTCCATGGGGTGAAGATGTTCAAGCAGGCACAGGGCTTCGGCGCGAGCAACATAGGTTTCAGGACCGATACCGAGGGATTCCTGCTTTATTACCCACAGAAGTCGCTCGTGAAGACCAAGACAATGGACCTACTCGGCCTGAACAAGAGGCCGGAGATACAGAACCTCGTTGTTGCGATAATGCCTTACATGGGTTTCAACATCCTCGATGCTGTGGTGCTGAACAAGGGCGCGGTGGATAGGGGCATGGGAAGGAGCTCCTACTTCCGTACTTATGAAAGCTCGGAGAACAGGTATCCGGGAGGGCAGGTGGACAAGTTCGAGATACCTCCACCTGAAACTGTAGGGCATCTCGGCGAGGAAGCCTACAAGAAGCTCGGCGAGGACGGCTTGGCGCACGTGGAATCATACATAAGGGAGAACGAGGTCGTCATAGGCAAGACCGCTCCTCCCAGGTTCCTCGAGGAAATTAACGAGTTCGGCGTGGTGCAGGAGAAGAGGCGCGACGCGAGCACAACCCTCAGGAAGGGCAAGGAAGGCCACGTCGACAGGATTTTCGTGACGGAATCGGAGGCAGGGAACAAGCTCGTGAAGGTCAAGATAAGGAGCGAGAGGGTGCCTTCCCTCGGCGACAAGTTCAGCTCGAGGCACGGCCAGAAGGGCGTGGTGGGACTCATAGTGCCCGAGGAAGACATGCCGTTCACGCCTGACGGAATAAAGCCTGACCTGATACTCAATCCACACTCAGTGCCCTCAAGGATGACAATAGGCCACCTCCTTGAGATGCTGGGGGGAAAGACCGCGAGCATGGAGGCAGTGCAGGTTGACGGTACGCCTTTCAGTGGCACGCCGAAGGAAGAGTTGGAGGGCATGCTAGAGGCCCACGGGTTCAAAAGGTCCGGCAACGAGGTCTTCTACGACGGCACCACCGGCAAGAGAATAATGGGCGAGATTTTCACTGGCGTTGTCGCATACAGGCGTCTCTTCCACATGACCGCACACAAGATTCAGTCGCGCTCGAGGGGCCCAGTGCAGATACTCACGAGGCAGCCCACAGAGGGCAAAGAAAAGGAAGGCGGGCTGCGCTTCGGCGAAATGGAAGGCGAGACACTTGTGGGGCATGGCGCGGCAATGCTCCTGCAGGAGAAGTTCATCGACGATTCCGACAAGGTTACAATGTGGGTGTCCGAAACGGTCGGAGTAATAGGCTTCGAGGACCAGATAAGGAGGGTAAAGCGCGTGCTGGAGGCGAGCGACAGTAAAATCTATCCCGTTGAAATGAGCTACGGGTTCAAGCTTTTGCTCGACGAGCTGAAGGCTCTCGGGGTTTACCCGAAATTGATATTGTCAGACAAAGTGTGAGTACAAGAGTATAAGACAGGGCGAATGCGGGGAAAAGAAAGGGCAATTTGGATTTAGTCTGGTGATGGACTGGAAAAGGGGTTTTTGCGGTGCTCATGAAAAGGATAAAAGGGATTGAGTTTAGGATACTCTCGCCTGAAATGGTTAGGAAGATGTCGGCGATAGAGATAAAGAGCCCCGAGACCTACGACAAGGACGGCTTCCCGATGGAAGGGGGCCTCATGGACCACCACCTCGGAGTCATAAACCCCGGGCTCAGGTGCAAGACCTGCGGCAACACCATGAAAAGGTGCCCGGGGCACTTCGGCCACATTGAGCTCGTGAGGCCGGTGGCGCACAGCGAGTTCGGCAAGAAAATAGAGGTGCTGCTCAACGCGACATGCCAGACGTGCGGCAGGATAGCAATTCCCGACGACAAGCTCGAGCAGCTCGTCCCATTCATAGGCGACGAGACAATAGACCTCGAAAAGAAGATACTGCTCCGCACAAAGAAGGCTAAGAAGTGTCCGCACTGCAACGCCGACAGGAAGATTGTGCTGCTGGACAAGCCTACCAACTTTTACATCGAGAAGGACAGGATCTACCCAACTCAGATTAGGGAATGGCTCGAGAAGGTTCCTGACAAGGACGCGGAGCTAATGGGCTATACAAAGGGCAGGCTCAGGCCTGAGTGGTTCATCCTCACTGCACTCTCCGTGCCGCCGATAAACCTGAGGCCGAGCATAACGCTGGAGTCAGGCATAAAGAGCGAGGACGACCTCACACACAAGCTCGTGGACATCATAAGGATCAACATGCGCCTCAAGGACAACATTGATGCCGGGGCGCCGCAACTCATCATTGAGGACCTCTGGGATTTGCTGCAGTACCACGTCACCACATACTTCAACAACAACACCGCAGGGGTGCCTCCAGCAAAGCATAGGAGCGGAAGGGCGCTCCGCACCTTGGTTCAGAGGCTGCAGGGCAAGAAGGGAAGGTTCAGGTACAACCTCACTGGAAAGAGGGTGAACTTCGCTGCGCGCTCCATAATAACTCCCGACCCCATGCTTTCAATCAACCAGCTCGGCATCCAGGAGGAGATTGCAAATAACATGACCGTACCAGAGATGGCCACTGCCCTGAACCTCGATGACATGAAGAAGCTCGTAACGGATGGCAAGGTCATTTATGTCATAAGGCCGGACGGCATAAGGAAAAAAATCACGGACGTGAACAGAGAGGAGATACTGAAGGAAATGACAGCCGGCTACAAGGTTGAGAGGAAGCTCCGCGACAACGACATAGTACTCTTCAACAGGCAGCCCTCGCTCCACAGGCTCTCAATGATGGCGCACCGCGCGAAGATAATGCCTGGCCAGACCTTCAGGATGAATCCGATAACGTGCGTGAGCGGCGACACGAAGATAATGCTTGAAAGCTGGACACAAACTACGATAGAGGCGCTTGAAAAGAACTGGGAAATAGAAAGCGTGAGAAACTGCACAATCGAAGATGGAACACTGTCCAGAACCGCTATTACAAGATTCTGGAAGGTGAAGCCCGAAGAGCTTGGGAAGAAGTGTTTTCAAATAACGACGGAAAGTGGGAGGGTAATAAAAGCCACAGGGGACCACCCGTTGTTTACGGAAAAAGGAAAAGTGGCGGTGGAAGAGCTCATGGCGGGTGAGCGGCTTATACTAAAGCCCATTGATACCTGTTTGTCAGAAGAACCATGTAACACTGTATTTTCCAACGTTGATTTGGAGAAGGCGGATTTTGGAAAAACTTACAGGGAAAGCCTGCTCAAAAAAATAAATGCGCTTGGTCTCAGCAGCCTCACAGAAGGCGATTACAGGGCAAGGATATTTGCAAGGTTGCTTGGCCATTTGTTTGGCGACGGGACATTCATAATGAAGGGGCATGTCGGAAGGGTTATTTTCAGGGGCGAGAAAAGGGATTTGGAGCAAATACAGGACGATATCCGCAGGCTGGGCTTCAGGCCGGAGAGGATAAAGGAGTTGGAAACAGTTTCAACCATTACCAATGCAAAGGATAAAGAAACAACATTCAGGGAGAAGGGATTGAGTTTTGAAGTCAGAAACAACCCTCTTTGCGCGCTGCTCTTGGTTCTCGGCGCCCCGAATGGCGACAAGGTAAAAATCAGGACACAAATTCCCGAATGGATAATGAAGGGCGGCAAGGCAATCAAGAGGGAATTCCTGGCATCATACTTTGGGTGCGGACTTTCAACGCCAAAGCAGAGGAAAAAACAAAAGAGCTCGTTCCAGACACCGACTTTCAAAGTGGTGAAGGTGACAAAAGCCGACGCATCGCCATTCATTTCCGGCATTGAAGCGCTCTTGGAGGAATTTGGCGTTGCAGTCGCCTCTGTTTCGCAGGAAATGGGAAACATCCACAAGGACGGCTCTGAGAGCACAATTTTTTCAGTGAAAATCTCGGTGCAGCGGAAGAGCATAATGAATCTTTACGGCAAAATCGGGTTCATTTATTCATACAAAAAGGAAGCGATCTGCGGGTTAGCTTACCAGTACCTAAAAATGAAAGAAATGACGAAAGAAAACAGGAAAGAGAAGAGCATGATTGTACACACGCTCAGGAAGAAAGGAGTCAAGATCGGGGACATTTCAAGGAAAGTTGGAATTAGTGCCCCCATGCTGGAGCAGTGGATATGCAAGACAAAGAGCGGGGGACTGTCAAATGACTATGTTTCGTTTGAAGACTGGAGGCATGAGGCAACCAAAGGCCTTGGCGATGGTGGTCTTGTCTGGGAGAGAATCGAGTCTATAAAAGAGGTAAGCCTACCGGTCGTTTATGACATCACGACTAATGCGCATGCCCACAATTTTTTTGCCAACGGATTGTTGAGCGGAAACTGTAAACCCTACAACGCCGACTTCGATGGCGACGAGATGAACATGCATGTGCCACAGACACCAGAAGGTATCACAGAGGCTTCGGAGCTCATGCTTGTGCAGAAGCAGATAATATCGCCGAGGTACGGTGCGCCGGTGATAATAATTGACGAGGATGGCGTCTCGGGCTGCTTCATACTCACGCTGAAGTCAACGGTGTTCACGCGCGAGGAAGCTTTTGAGTACTTCCAGATACTCGGCATGGAGGACATACCGAAGCCTGATGTTGGCAAGGACAGGTACAGCGGCAAGCTCATTTTCTCGCAGCTCCTGCCAAAGGACCTGAACATGGAATACAAGACGAGGTTCTACAGCCACGTGGAGAACCTAGACCCGAACCACCCTGCACTCAAGGACCCATATGGGAGCGACCTCATAGTGAAGATTGAGAACGGCCTCCTCAAGAGCGGGGTCATTGATTCGATGAGCCTCGGTGAGGGAAAGGGGAAGCTCGCGGACGCGCTCGCGAGGGAATACCCACCTGAAGTGATTACCAAGTTCTATGACAGCATTTCGAAGGTTGTAGCGAGGCTCATCACGAGGGTCGGCATGACGGTTTCACTCGACGAGTATACACCGACCCAGAAGACACTGAAGGTCAGGGAGAAGGCAGTTGAGGAGATGCAGGAGCACGCGAAGGAGCTGGTGAGGAAATACCAGCACGGAAGCCTAGAGCTCATACCAGGGAGGACATTCAAGGAGTCGTTTGAAATCAGTATGATGAGGGCAGCGGCTGCGGCGAAGGAAAAGGTGCAGAGGAACATCCTCAGGGATGTTGTGGAGAGCGTCATGGTTGAGAAGCCTGCGTTCAACACCAATATCATGATACTCTCAGGCTCGAGGGGTAGCGTCCTGAACCTCGCGAACCTCTCAGGAATGTGGGGGCAGGCTTCTGTCAGGGAAGGCAGGCCGAAACGCGGTTTCAGCAACAGGCTCATCGCCCTCAACAGGGCCGGAGACGTCGGTATCGATGCAGGGGGTTTCATCTACCACAACTTCATGGAAGGCATGGGGGCAAAGGAATACTTCTACCACACGATGGGTGGCAGGCAGGGCGAGGTCGACACAGGCGTTTCCACGAAGGTCTCTGGCTACCTCTATAGGAGGCTTGCGAATGCTCTCAAAGACCTCGTGGTATACAACGACTCGACCGTGAGGACTTCCAACAGAAACATCGTGCAGTACAGGTACGGGGAAGATGGAGTCTTTCCGCAGAAGTCGTTCAAGGGCAGGAGCATTTCCGTGAAGAGGGAGCTGGAGAAGATGCGGAGCGAGAAGGCGAAAACGGAAAAGTAATCACAAAATCAAAAATTAAAAAACTGGGGCCTGAATCGACGCCCCTTTATATTTTGGTGTTGAGATGACTGAGAAAAAAAAGGCTGGAAAAGAAAAGAAGCTGGCGGCGGAGAAGAAGCCGAAGGCTGCGAAGGAGCCCCAGCAGGAAATCCAGCGGGTTTATGTAACAGGAGACCTCTTCGACAGCGATGGACTGCCGGAGAAGGTCCTTAGGGATTTCTATGAGTCATCGGAAGAGCTCAAGCTGAAGGAAGCCGAGAAGAAAAAGCTCCTCGAGAGGATAACACAGCACTTCGAAAACATAGTTGTGGAGCCGGGTGAGGCAGTTGGTATTGTCGCGGCGCAGAGCTTGGGAGAGCCTGGCACGCAGCTCACGCTCAGGACGAAGCACTACGCAGGCTCTGCAGAAGTGTCGGTGGGCTCTGGCATACAGAGAGTCGAGGAGATAGTCGACGGCAGGAGCAAGGCCAAATATCCCACCATGACAATCCACCTCCTTGATAAGGAAACGAGGAAGAGCCAGGAAAAGGTGGAGAAGTTCGCGAAGTCGCTGATAGATGTGAGGGTGAGCGACGTGGTCAGCTTCAGGGAGGAGCTGATGAAAGGCAGGGTGACGCTAGAGCTCAACAGGGATGAAATACACCTCAGGAACGTGGATTCGGAGGACTTAATCCAGAAGATGGAGAAACACCTCAAGAAGGCCGCGAAGAGGAAGGAAAAGAATGTGTTGGAATTCACCTTCAAGAACGAGCCACTGCTGAAGATAAGGAGGGCAATCAACAAGCTCAGGAACCTCAGGATACAGGGCATAAGGGGAATTGAGAAGGTCATCGTAGCCAAGGAGCACGAGGAATATGTGGTAAAGACAAGGGGAACTAACCTCAAGGCGATAATTGCGATGCCGGAAGTGGATGGCGCGAGGACCAAGACCAACGACATTAAGGAAATAACCACAGTGCTTGGAATAGAGGCCGGCAGGATAGCCATAGTGAACGAGCTCAGCGGCGTGCTCAGGGAGAACGGGATTGCGATTGACATAAGGCACATAATGCTGCTCGCTGACCTCATGACGTGGGACGGCGAGGTACGCGGCATAGTGAGGACTGGGATAACGCGCGGCAAGTCCTCCCCGTTTGCAAGGGCGGCATTTGAGGAAACAGTAAAGCACCTCCTCGACGCGAGCTTCAAAGGTGAGGTAGAGGGCCTTGAGGGCGTCGTGGAGAACATCATTGTTGGCCAGCCGATAAAGGTGGGAACCGGGAGAGTAACGTTGGTAATGAAAAAATGACCGTACGAAGCTATACCAACCGACTTGTCCTCTTGGGGCGAGACTCAGCACCCGAAGGGTGTCGAGAGGTTGCTACCCAACCGCCACGGGTTTGTGGCCGCTGGTGATGAAGGAGCGGCAGAGGATAGCCAAATCGGAAAGAGGCAAAAAGGCGGATTGGGTGAAGTTGGTTTTTGTGCTTTGTGGTGAGGGATTATGGAAAAGAGAAAAACAACCAAGAGAAAGGCAGGTTCCAATACCAAGGCGGCAAAAGGCACTGGGCTTGACGCAGCGAAGGAAATAAGGAGGGCAGTTGACACTGGAAAGGTGCTTTTCGGCACCAAGTCGGCGGAGAAAAGCATTAAAAACGGCACCGCAAGATTATTGGTAGTCGTATCCAACATCCCTAAGCTAGCGAGGGAAAAGCTTGTTTCCTTCGCGGAAACTGCAGAAACGCCCCATTTTGATTTCGCAGGAACAGGCCTCGAGCTCGGCAGCGTGTGCGGAAAGCCGTTCACCGTGAGCGCGATGGTGATTGAGGACGAGGGCAAGAGCAAGGTGCTCGAAATAACCGCCGGAGGGAAGGAAAAGAAGTGAAAGCCGCCGAGAAAAGTCATGCGGCGACAGGGCGGGCAAGCCTAGGCAATTTCAGGCAAGGATTCAATAATCAGGCATGAAAAGTGGTGAACATTGAAGCTCGGCACGGAACAGATACAGCTTATGAACACGCTTGACCTTGTCTCCAGGGTAAGTGCGAGGGACTGCGTAATCAGCGGGAACACTGTTGTGTTCATGGTGCCGGAACAGCAGATGGGGCAGGCGATAGGAAAGAACGGGAGCAACGTGAAGGTCATCTCGGAGAGGCTCAGGAAGAAGGTCGAGCTCTTCGAGTACACCGAGATCCCGGAAAAGTTCCTTGAGAAGGCATTCGGCGGCGCGAAGCTGGAAGGAGTTGAAATCAGGGGCGTCGGCGATAGGAAAGTGGCATTCGTGAAGGCTGATGCTGCAAACAGGAAAGTTATCCTCGGCAACATCGGCAGGCTGAAGAAAATAAAAGAGCTTGCGGAGAGAAATTATGGCATTGACGAAGTAAGGGTAAGGTAGGTTATGATTATGGAAGCGATTTTGGAAAAGTGCGTAGTGCCTAGCTCCCTTGGGGACGTGGCATCGTACCCGAAAGGTACAAGGAGGCCTACCGAGCCCATCAGGGCGAGGGTAGTGCGCCTTACTGCCGATAGGTTCGCCGGAGGCAACGCCCTTCCGAAGCGTTTCTTGGACGCCGCAGGCTTACGGTACGGAGGTGTCCGCTGATGGGCAATGGCGAGTTCTCCGCGAGGGGAATGGAGAAGAGGAGGAAGAAGTGGCAGAGGAAAGACGCGCGCCACACCAAGAAGAGGGACAGGAAGACGGGTGCTTATCAGAAAATCGACCTGCTCGAGGGGGCGCCTCAGGCAAAGGGCATTGTGCTTGAGAAGCGCGGGGTAGAGGCGAAGCAGCCGAATTCAGGAATCAGGAAATGCGTCAGGGTGCAGCTCATCAAGAATGGCAGGGAAGTCACTGCCCTTGCGCCCAAGGACAAGGCAATAACCTTCATCGAGGAGCACGACGAGGTAATAGTGGAGGGCATTGGCGGCGCACAAGGCGGCCCAAAGGGCGACCTTTGGGGAGTGAAGTACCGCGTAACCCATGTGAACGGCATCGCGCTGCAGATGCTCCGCACTGGGAGGAAGGAGAAGGTCAAGAGGTAATCGGGGCTCGGGCAAAAAAATGCCGACTATGAAGTCAGGCCATAGTGTAACATTCTTGGAAGTGAGGTTATGGAGAAAAGCGAAAAGGCAGGCGAACCGATAAAGGCGAGCGAAGCGAGCCACAGCCAGCTAGATGCCATGCCCTTCCGAAGCGTTTCTCGTACTGGACGCTCGCAGCCAACCAACGAAATTGGCAATGAAAAAAAGACCAATATTCCAGCAGCCAAATCCGTTGCAGCCGAAACCGTTGTGCCAATGCTAGTCTTCGGCAAGTGGGACCCGGGCGAAGTCATCGTCAATGACCCTAGCCTCATGAGGCACGTGAGCCTCACAACCAAGAAAATACCCCACACATTCGGCAAGAAGACGAGGAGGAGATTCGCAAAAGCAAACCTCAGCATAGTGGAGAGGCTCGTGAACAAGGTCATGAGGACAGGGCAGGGCAAGAGGAAGCTTTCAGGCAAGTACATAAGGGGCAGGGGAGTGATGGGCAAGAAGCTCCAGACAATGCGCATAGTGGAGGACGCATTCGAGATCGTGGAGAAACGCACCGGCAGGAACCCCATACAGGTGCTGGTAATGGCGATACAGAATGCAGGGCCGCGCGAGGACACCACCAGGATAAAGAGGGGCGGTGTATACTACACGGTTTCTGTTGACGTGGCGCCGCTTAAGAAGGTTGATGAGTCGCTGAAGAACCTCGCGCTCGCGGCTTTCCAAGGATCGTTCAACAGCAGGATCAGCGCGGCCGAAGCGCTCGCGAAGGAAATCATTGCTGCTGCAGGCGAGGAAGGCACCAGCTTCTCCGTGAGAAGACGAGACGAAGTAGAGAGGATAGCCAAGGCCTCGAGGTAGGGCAGGCGAGAATATGAAATCTAATTTTGTTAGTGCGAGCGGAGCGAGCAAGGTCAACCGAGCGACAGCGAGCATTGTCCACCTCGCCAGCGTTTCGGAGCAAGCTCTACCAAGGCACAGAGTCGAGGTAGTGCGCCCTACTGCCGCGGGCTTGCGGCACTGAGGTGTCGGCTGTGGCTAAGAAGGAAGAGATTGCGAAACTTGCAGAGAAGTTCATGAGCAACCGCCCCAACATCAGGAACATTGGAATTGTCGCACACATTGACCACGGTAAAAGCACATTGGCAGATTCTTTGATTGCCGCCTCAGGCCTCATGAGCGAGGAACTGGCCGGACAGCAAAGGGTCATGGACTTTGAGGACCAGGAACAGGAGCGCGGAATCACAATCAACGCCGCGAACATGTCGCTGCTGCACAACTACAAGGGCGACGACTACCTCATCAACCTCATAGACACACCCGGCCACGTCGACTTTGGTGGGGAGGTAATTAGGGCCATGAGGGCAGTTGACGGGGTTATACTTGTGGTGGATGCGGTGGAAGGGGTAATGCCGCAGACCGAAACTGTCGTGAGGCAGGCGCTCAGGGAGTTCGTGAGGCCTGTGCTCTTCATCAACAAGGTCGACAGGCTCATCAACGAACTGCAGCTGAACGAGCAGCAGATGCAGGAGCGCTTTGTAAAGGTTATAACGCAGGTCAACGGTCTCATAGCCAAGGGCATGCCGGAATCCCTCAAGGAGGATTGGATTGTAAAGGTGCAGGACGGCTCGGTCACTTTCGGCAGCGCCTACAACAAGTGGGCAATCAACGTGCCGCGCATGGCGGTCAACAAAATCACGTTCAAGCATGTGTACGAATTCCTCAAGGCGGACAATCAGAAGGAACTCTCGAAGATTAGCAAGCTCTCGGACGCGATTTTCGAGATGGTGATAACTCACCTCCCAAACCCGATGAAGGCTCAGAAGTACAGGATGCAAGTCATATGGAAAGGGGATAGGGAAAGCCCTGCCGGGAAATCCATGGGGGAATGCGACGAGAACGGCCCCCTCGCGATGATGGTGACAGATGTCTCGGTTGATGAGCATGCAGGAGACATAGCGACTGGGAGGGTATACTCAGGCAAGGTAACAAGGGGTATGAAGGTGAAGCTCATAGGCGGGCATAAGGACGCTGTGCTCCAGAAAGTAGGCCTTTTCATGGGCCCTGACTTCACCGAGGTCATGGAAATAAAGGCCGGAAACATTGCAGCGCTCGTGGGCCTCAAGGAAGTTTATGCGGGGGAAACCATAAGCTCCGAAGAAATAAACTCATTCGAGAACTTCATGACTGAGGTTGAGCCTGTCATGACGGTTTCCATCGAGGCCAAGAACACGAAGGACCTGCCCAAGCTCATCGAAGTGATAAGGCAGATAACCAAGGAGGACCCGAACCTGCGCGCCACAATCAACCAGGACACCGGAGAGCACCTCCTTTCAGGCATGGGGGAACTCCACCTTGAAATCAACCAGTACAGAATAGAGAAGCACCACAGCGTACCAATCACGGTCTCGCCGCCGATTGTCGTTTACAGGGAGACCATAAACAGGGAGTCGCCGTCGCTCGAATCCAAGAGCCCGAACAAGCACAACAAGCTCCTCATGAGATGCCAGAAGATTCCGCCTGAGATACTCGACAAGCTGCTGAAGTCGCACTTCAACGGAAAGGTCAAGCCTAAGGACAGGGAAAAGGCAGCAATGTTCCAGGAAATGGGTTTCGACAATGAGACCTCAAAGAAGGTCTGGGCGGTGCACAACGGCAACGTCCTTGTTGATGGAACGCGGGGCATCGAGGCGCTGCACGAGATAAGGGAACTCGTGATACAGGGCTTCTTCGACGCTATGGACCAGGGCCCGCTAGCCAAGGAAAAGTGCTTCGGGGTTATTATAGAGCTGGAAGACGCGACACTGCACGAGGACGCAATCCATCGCGGCCCTGCACAGATGCTGCCGACTGTAACGAAAGGCTGCTATGCGTGCATGCTTTCTGCAGACCCTGTTCTGTACGAGCCGAAACAGCTGCTTACAATCACGGTGCCGGAGAACTACCTTGGGGCGGTGAGCAAGGAGCTTGGGTCGCGCAGGACGCAGATAACAGACATGAGGCAGGAAGGGGATTCCTCCATTATTATCGGAAAGGCACCTGTGAAGGAGCTTATAGGGTTCTCGAGCAACATCCGCGGCGCGACACAGGGCAGGGTGCTCTGGACAGCTGAGTATGCAGGGTTTGAGATGCTGCCGCGCGAGCTGCAGGCGCAGACCATAAAGGAAATAAGGAAGAGGAAGGGCATGGATGAGAACGTCAAGCCAGCGAGCCACTACCTGGATTGAAGTGGCACCCCAACAGCCACTACGCCACAAAGGCATATATAATGACTGAGTGATACCTGAACTGTTACGTGATGCCAGGTCCTGGTTTTCTGCGACGAAAGCCTTTGGGGCTGGCGAGTGCTTTCCAACCGCTTTTGGAAGAGTCTCTATCACAATTTTATACCGGAAAGGCATTAATATACACTGATGCAAGCGCCGGAGAAAACCATTGTAATGCTTGCCTTGGCGGCTGCGTTCCTGATACTTTCGGCGCCGCCGGCACTCGCGTACTGTGACGGCACGTGCGAGAACAGCCCGTGCTGGATGATTGGCAAGCAGGCGAGCGCAAGCGGGAGCTGCAGCTTCTGGGAAGGAGGCACCTATTGTTGCATTAGCAGCGGTGGAAGTATCGGGGGAGTGGACATATGTACACCGACAAACCCCTCTTGTGGTGAACCCCCTAAACTTTTGCCCAAAACCGCCCAAGCACAGGAAAACGTTGACTGGGTGCGGCCTTTCCTTGAACAGCCTTCCTTGCCAGACAGGGTAGAAAGCGCAGAAAACTGCTTTGATTATTATCATTTCGGCAGCGTGCAGGCCGACGTGGATTCTGATGTTGACACCGTGTTTGCGGGCTCACCCCTCAGCATGAGAGTGAAAATCATCAACCAAAATGATTACCCTGTAGTTGACGGCGCGGTCTACATCAAGGTCTTCAGGCTTCAGGGCGACACGGATAACTGGACAAACGGGCCAAATGTAGTCGACCAGTTTTATGCCATTGAGGGCGTTTCGCTTGACGCCAGAAAAACAATGGACTTTAATTTAGTGTGGGACGTCCCGTTTCATGCCAAGTCCGGAAGGTACCAGGCCTCCACTTTTTTTGTTTCACAGAAAAAATTCAACTTGCTTGGCCTTTCCTTTACTGATGATGTAGTGGGGAACGCATTCAACTTTACCGTGAGAAGCGACAGAAATACCTCAGTGTACCTCAACAAGAACAATGCAAAGCTCAACGCGACGCCTTTCAGATTCCTTAACGCGACAAGAGTCATCCCAAAAGAAGAACCAGCCAAAATTGAAATTGAGCTTGTGAACGAAACAGACACGTGGCAGGAAATCCTAGTGAAGTGGAAACTTTATTCGTGGGACGCCTTGAGAGAGGAAAACATTGTAGAAATCAAGGAAGAATCAATAATTATCAATGCCAATGAAAAAAAGAAACTCTATTACACAGCTCTTGATACAGCTGAACCGATATATTATCTGGTAATTGAAGCCAGGTACAAAGATGCAAAGTCAATCATCGGGATGCGATTTGGCAGGGAGGCCATGAACAGGACAAGGATAAACTTCCCCGCCATAACTTCTTACCCTCTTGAACAGGGGCGGAAAACCACGCTGTTTTCCTGCGTGCACGCATTTGGGAGGGCAAGCATTGTGCCAAACAACAGGCTCGTGCTGGAACTGTTCGACGCTAACGGCGGTAAAATACATTCCTACACTTACGACGGGAACATCTCAGGCGCCATGATGGCGGTAAAGGACGACTTTGCGCCTGCAGGAACCTACACGGACTTCACGCTGAAGGCAAGCCTTTTCCGCGACGGCAAGCCGGTTGAAAGCGCGGAAATGGTTTATGACTGCATGAAAATAGACCCTCTGCTGTGCGGGCGCAGCACTGCAACCACCGCTTTTCCACCGGTTCAGGGCGCACGAACAGACAAGGGAATCCATGCTGAATACATCATTATCGTGTTGGCGGGCATTGCCGTGCTTGCATGGCTGGTTTCCACGTTTAGGAAAAGGAAAAGAGTTGTAACCCATTCATTGCCAATCGTTGCGCTGGCCCTTTTCATTTTTGCCGTGCCGCATGATGCCCTTGCGGCAAAAACCACGGCACTTTCATACACTGAAAGCGCCGAGCTCTATGGCTACCTTGGGGGGACAGCCACAGGAGGTTTCTGGGTCACAAAAACGCTTGTCGACCCAGTTATCACGTTGTGGTATGGGACTGATTTCATTAAGCAGGTGGGTGGGGAAATTGTAATCGTCCCTGACATGGCAACCGGAAAGGTCAATTACAGGTACAGGGCAATTGGTTACGATTATCTTGATGAAGGGTCCCAGGTACCAGTGGGCACAAAAGTGAAGTTATATGACTACGTTGGCATTATTTCGTGGTATGCCAGCCAGGCTTGGGTTGGGTATGCGGAAACGTACTGGACTACTGACAGCCCATACGGTGCATGGGTTGTGGACGCACAAATGCCCCGTGACTTTGGCTGCACCGAAAAATATCATGTAGCAGGTCCAGTCCGGCTAAGCACAAATTATTGGGTCGCTGACATAAATCTTTACAGCACCTTTGCAGTCAACCCGCCTATAGCGCAGGTCAGTTACGATGGCTCCACCGCTGGCCTTGACTGCACTGCAGACAACAAGGAATGCACCGTTACTTCCCCCGGCAAGGTGAAGGCTACGGCAAGGTTCCCAGCCACATACGGGAAGTTCTATTTTAAGGAGGCGCTCAGCACAAGGCCTGGTTGTTGGGGAAGCCCGGGCAATGAGCCTCTTTACTGGAACCCCACAAAGCCAACAGGCCATGAAGACATATTTATAGCAAACAAAGATGGTTTGTCTTTCCGGGGTTTTCAACCCTATGTGGTGAATTTCCCAGAAGCAACAATAGAAACCGAGTTCACGGTCGTGAGTGCACAGAACCCGCCCACGACACCTAGAGTAAAGGGTACACAATACACGCTTGCAGGAAAAGAGGAAATATTCACCTTCACATCCACTGACCCCGATGGGGACAGGATAAAGTACGGCATTGACTGGGATGCGTATGACGGCATTGACGAAGTGCACCGGTGGCTGCCGTCAAGCTGTCTTGACCCATTGGAGTGCTTTGTGGATTCTGGGGCAGCCCAGTCAGTGACCAAGAGGTTCTCCGGCGATTACGCCACATTCAAGGTCAAGGCATTGGATAGCACTGGTCTAGAGTCCGGATGGGCACAGCACACAGTACAGGTTGACTTGCCTCTCACGGCAGACGCAGGACCAGATTACACAACATTTGTAAACACGCCACTACAGCTACAAGGGACAGCTAGCGGCGGCACAACACCATACACTAACTGGCGGTGGACACTAAGCGACAACACGGCAAACTGTGCAGTGACCGCAAGCCCCAATACGCCGACACCCAAAGTCACATGCACACAGGAAGACACTGCAACAATAACACTCTCGGTAACAGACTCAACAACACCAACACCGGCAACCGATGACGACACTAGCACAATAACTGTTGTCCCAGCGCCCTCATGCGCAATAACAACCCTCGAAAGCGCCCTTACAGGAAGCGTGGTGGATGCCACCGTGGAGTACTTCAATTTCATCAACAACCCTTTTGCGACAAACGACCCTGACACGCTCTCGTGCGGGAACGGTACGATATCCAACCTCTCATGTACCCAATTAAGCGGAAACTCATACCCATTTTACGGCAGTTGCACTGCAACATGCACTTATGCCACCGGGGGCACATATACAATCCAGGCTACAATAAAAAGCGACCCGCCGGCACAAACAACAACATGCCAAGCTTCAATAGCAGTAATACCGGAACCTGACCCATGCAATGCCGGCTCTGTGTGCAGGCCGGATGACGAGGACAACGGATGCCTTCCTTCTGAAATGCGCGACGCTGCCAAGCCTGCCTGCAATGACCTTGCCGGAGGCACTGTGTGTTGCAAGCAAAGGCCTAGCCCGGTACTGCCGTTCTCGGCAAGCGCCGGCCCGGACAAGCTCATCTGGACAGGCACGCCGGTGCAGCTGGAAGGGTCGGCAGTTGGCGGAATTGCACCTTACACTTACACATGGAGGTTTGTCGACCCAGACACAGGGGCGGCCTACTTTCCTGACTGCACTTTCAGCTATGCCAACGTCGCGACCCCGGAGGCCACGTGCGGCACGCAGGGCATTTACACAACTGAACTTACCGCAGAGGACTTGAGCAGCCCGAAGAGGATAGGCACTGACAGGGCGAGTGTGGAAGCTAGGAGGCTCGAGATCGGGCTTGCCAATGAGTACCGAGTGAAAAGGGAGAAAACCATAAGCATTACTGCAACCGTAACCGGCACAATCGGCACTGCGAGCTACGCCTGGACAGGGCCAAGCGGCGAAGCGCTCATTGGCAGCGGCGGCACACCGAGCTACCTCCCGGAAGGCACTTCAATTTCAGGGCAGTACAGCCAGATTCTCACACTCACTTTCCCAAAGACCGCGGAGCCGAAAGACTATCAGATAAAATTCACCGTTACAGACAGGCTTGGAAGCCTCAGTAAAACCGTGGAAAGGGACGCCAAGATTATTGTGTATGACGATACCTGCGTTGGGCAATGCGTCCAGAAAGGCACGGCCAGAAACTGTCAGGATGCTAAAAGGGAAAATGGCATTGGCTCGTGCACCAACACAACAGAAATTTGCTGCGGCGACCCTCTCCCCACAATCTGCCCGGATGGGAAGGCATGCCAGAGCTCGTGCGGGGCGAATGAAATCGAGGTCGAGAAGTGCACAATAGAGGGCACGGGAGCTGTTGGCGTGTGCTGCGAACTTATGAAAAACTCCGGCTCACCGTGTGAGGCGGGCGATTACTGCAGGTTTGGGGGAGAATGCATCTATCCTGAAGTGCTCACATCGAAGCCGACTAGGACGTGCAACGACGGCGCCGGCGGAAACATCTGCTGCACGCCGACAGGCCCACATATTTCCACAGACCTCGTGAGCATAGAAATCACCACTCCGAAGAAGAATTATGGCACTGGTGAGGATATACTGCCGCTTGTCACGATCAGGAAGCTCGGCCCACGGGTTGGAGTGGTGAGCTTCAAGCTCGCAAGGGTCCTGCCAGGAAAAACTGGGGAATATATAGGTGGTGGCAGTGCCACTTTCCTTAAGGGGGCTCCTTGGACAGTTAGGCTGGGCGACAGCGGCGAATTCAAAATAAACACTGCTGGCGCGCCACTCCCCCCTGGCAACTACACTCTCACCGCGACCATAACAGACGTGCGCACATTAACTTCGGCCATGCCAAATGACCTGAGCGACCCAATCACGTTCAACAACAATGCGGGAACGTTCGTGACTGTCTCCACCGACGCCAATGCCGTGCCTGAAGTGCCTTCGATGCTAGCGGTTCTGCTCGGCCTGCTTATAGTTGCAATCGCGGGAAGGAAGCTGGGACGATGAGAGGCGAAGTTCGGGGCGCGGATAAAAAAACGATGGCGATGGGCGTGGCAATGCTCTTAGTGTGTGCCCTCCTTCTCCTCGCCATTGTTCCGGCAGGCCTTGCCGATCCAGTGAGGTTCAAGAGGGAAAGGAACACGGCTGCGGACAACGACGTCTCGATTACAGAGCTTATGATAAGCCCCGACAAGGAGATTTATGATAGGGTAGACAGCATCACAGTGACTATAAAGATCTCCAAAGACCCTAATAAACCATTTGTTCCCGTCGACTCAAAGGTCTCGCTCATGACCCCTTATGGCGAGGAAGTTACAGGAAGCACAGTAAGCAACTATGAACCGACCCAGAATGTAATGGTGCGCTTTAGCCCCATCCCGCTCGCCAACGTGAGGCCTGACAATTACGTTCTTACGGTGAAGGCAGAGCCTGCTAGTGGCACTGACAAATCAATGTCGGACAACATAGCCTCCATCTACATAACAGTGGTTGAGAAGAGCTTTACAATCCCTGAAATACCCATTCCACTGGCCGCCTTCATGGCTGCTCTTGTGATTGCCATCGCGGGCGCAGGGCGGGGGAAGAAAGGCTGATTCGCTTCATCTTGGTGGGCAGGTGCTGCAACGGACACCGATTGGCATAAACCGGCTGGCATTGCCTCGGGCTACTGGGCGATAAAGCATGGTATTTTGGCGGTGACCCCGATGGCTCGGATTTTTAAATGTTTTTTAACAGGTTTAGGTAGCTTATAAAAACGGGTTTAAGGCCCTTTTTGGTACATTTAACATTTTCTAGCGTTCATTCGGAGGTGTGTTTTGGATGGCAGAAAAACCGCATATTAACTTGATATTCATCGGGCACGTCGACAACGGGAAGTCGACCACGGTCGGAAGGCTGCTTTACGATACGGGGGCGCTTGCAGAGCAGGATTACAGGAAGATAAAGGCGGAAGCCGAGGCGCAGGGAAAGGGAACATTCGCCTTCGCTTACGTCATGGACAACCTCAAGGAAGAGAGGGAGCGCGGAGTCACCATTGATGTCGCATACAAGAAGTTCACCGGCCAGAAGAACCAGTTTACAATCATAGATGCGCCGGGCCACAAGGATTTTATCAAGAACATGATAAAGGGCACCTCGCAGGCCGATGCTGCAGTATTGGTGGTTTCGGCAAAGACAGGGCCTGACATCGCAGGCACGCAGCCCCAAACAAGGGAGCACGCATTCCTCACGCAGGTGATGGGGGTCAAGCAGCTCATTGTCGCTATCAACCAGATGGACACTATCAATTATGATGAGAAGAAGTACAATGGGATGAAGGACGCGATGAAGAAGATGCTCACTGGAATGGGCTTCAAGGACGAGCAGGTGCAGTACGTGCCGATATCGGCATGGGAAGGCGAGAACGTCGCAAAATCCTCGGGAAAAATGGCGTGGTACAAGGGTTCCACGCTCGTGCAGGTTCTCGACACGCTCAAGCAGCCGGAATCAGGAGTTGACAAGCCCCTGCGCTTCCCGATAGAGGACGTGTACAACATCACTGGAGTGGGCGTTGTCCCTACTGGCAAGATTGTCACAGGGACAATGAAGCCCGGGGACAAGGTAATCCTCATGCCCTCCGGCAAGCAGGCCGAAGTGAAGAGCGTTGAGGCGCACCACGAGAAGCTCGAGAAGGCGGTTCCAGGGGACAACGTGGGAGTGAACCTCAGGGGAGTGGAGAAGAAGGACATCGCAAAGGGAGATGTCATCGGGCATGTGAACAACCCGCCGACCGTGTCAAAGGAATTCACGGCGCAGATAGTCGTGCTGAACCACCCGACAGCTATACCAGTGCACTACACGCCGGTTTTCCACATCCACACCGCGCAGGTTAGCTGCAGGTTCGAAGAAATACAGAAAAAAATCGACCCCAAGACAGGGTCTGTCATTGAAGAGAACCCCAAGTTCCTCAAGACCGGGGATGCGGCAGTGGTCAAGATAGTGCCGCTGAAGCCTCTTGTTGTGGAGGAATTCAAGAAGTTCCCGCAGCTTGGCAGGTTCGCCATCAGGGACATGGGGAACACGGTAGCCGCCGGGATTGTGCTTTCGGTGACCCCAAGGGAAGCGCCGGCAAAATAAGAATGAATACGTGCCCTTTGGCGGCCCGGCAAATTATTTTTTCAATCATCCAATTGGGTTTATTTTGGTGAGGGATTAGAGCCGCAAATCAGACAAAAGAGTGGACGTACATGCAGACCGCGAGAATCAAGCTGTGCTCAACTAACTACAAGATGCTCGAGGACGTGTGCGGCAAGATACAGGACGTTGCGGTGAAAACCGGGGCGAAACACTCTGGAACTATACCGATGCCAACCAAGAAGCTAATGGTGCCCACGAGGAAGGGGCCCTGCGGCGGAGGCACAGAAACCTATGAGCACTGGCAGATGCGCGTGCACAAGAGGATGATAAACATACAGGCAGACGAAACCACGCTGCGCAGGATAATGAGGGTCGAGGTGCCGGAGAACGTGCACCTCGAAATCGAGCTGAAGGAAAAGTGACCGACGGCTTTTGCCAGGGACACCAACTTTTTTTCCAAAT
>SBBR01000106.1 GCA_005239615.1 archaeon | reverse complement strand
CTTGTGTAAGCTTTCATGTACGGATAGATGGCTGTCCAAAAAGGCAATAATTAGGTGAAAATATGGTATACAAATATAAGGGGTTTTCATAGATGGAAAACAGGTTTTATTTTTACGCTACGGTAATAGTGGCCTTTCTGATAATAGTCCTCCTTGGCTACATTGCATTCAAGGGCGACTTTTCAGAGTACAGGTACATTGTCAGCGCAAGGGGTGTGGATTTCGTCTCCAACTCCGCCGAACCCGCGCAGCTCCTCTCGGAAATCCGCGAATCAACGGACTTCATTGTCGCGCCCCAGTTCTCCGAGAAGGGCCCTGAGAACACCTACATGACCTCCGCGCTCACAGCCTTCAATACTGTGCTCGTGGGAAATGGCAAGAAGGTAACCTCGGTAGGGAGGGTGCTTGGTGAGGACGGGGAGATTATTTCATGCCAGACCAACCTTGGGGATGCGAGGACAAGCAAGGAGCTCACCGGAGAGGAATGTAGGAAACTCCTCTCAGAATCAGCTGATTATGCCGTGACTATTATTGTTTCATTCCCGGACACACGCCTTGGCGCCCCAAGGGTATACCTTTCCCCTGGCAGGGTGGAAGTGACTCCGTCCTCCTTCGAGAACGTTTCTTATGTGTCCTACGTCTTCCTGAGCGGCCTCTACCCTGATGCCGAATCGGCGATTTCGAGGGTCAATACTGTGGTGCAGAGAATCTGAGGCCGCTCCGAAACCGAAACTAAATATATGTTTCCAATGCCCTGACCTCCATTCGCTTATATGGTTCCTCCTGGCAGTTGCATCCCAATGCCTCATGGCCAATTGGCTTGGGTTGTTGAAGTGCGGCGATGCCTTCTCACATCGTTTTTAATTGACTTCTGGCACTAATCTTTGGATGAGGCTGTCAAATGTCAAGCCGAGGACAATAGCGGTATTCCTGCTCATGCTGGGCTTCGTCTACTTTCTCGTCAAGCTCGTTACCTTCAAGGCACTCGTGGTCTTCTTCAACGTCCTTCTGATCTTCATAAACAGCGTGTTCCTTTTCGCGTTCTTCGAGGTCAGGCAGCAGAAAAGGCATGTGCCGGAAAAGTGGCCTTTCGTGTCTATAGTGATTCCGAATTACAACGGCGAAGCCTCGTTGTTGCGCTGCATCGATGCTGTAAAGGCGATGGAGTATCAGGGAAAAAAGGAAATCATCGTGGTCGATGACGGCTCGACAGACTCTTCCATGAGGCTCCTGCGCAGCGTGAAGGGCATAAGGCTCATAGCAAAAAAGAAAAACGCAGGGAAAGGAGCGGTGCTCAACTCTGGCATCCGGGCAGCGAATGGCGAGGTCATCGCAACAATAGACTCCGACACTTTTCCTGCAAGTGACTCGCTCGTTAAAATGGTGCCGATGCTGATGGGCAAGATTGATGGGGGCGCAAGGGGCGCAAAAATAAAAGGCCTTGCTCCTCGCAGCGGCAGGATTGGGGCTGTCACAGGCTTTGTGCGCCCCGCGAACACAAAGGGCATCGTGGAGAAGATTCAGGAGGTTGAGTACCTTGTCGCCTTTGGTTTCTTCCAAGCTGTCCTTGCCGACATCAACGCCATCTTGGTGACACCGGGGCCTATGAGCGTCTACACCGCCAAGGCGCTCAGGGAAATCGGCGGGTTTGACGAGGAAAACATCACCGAGGACATGGAAATTGCCTTCCGCCTGCGCGAACACGGCTACAGAATAGTCACTAACACAGACACCAAGATTTACACGGAGGTGCCTCGGACGGTAGGGCGCCTCTTCAGGCAGAGAGTGAGGTGGTACAGGGGCAAGTTCTTCAACACTATCAAGTACAGCGGCATGCTCTTTAACCCGAAGTACGGCGAGTTCGGAATGTTCACCTTCCCATTTTCGGTGATAGTGGAGTGGTGCGTCGTCCTCTTTGTTTTCATCTTCATTGCCGCGAACATCGAGAACGTGGCGCGCTTCGCAGGCGTGCTGGCGCAGTCCTACTCTCTCGGCATAGACCTTAGCGTTGTCGCACCAAAATTCCTGCTATTTGACTCCAGTCTCGTCTTTTACCTCATAGGAGCATGCTTCTACATCTTCTTCCTTTACGTGAGCCACTCCATCGCAAGGAATGATATAGGAATCAGGAAGCTCCCCGAAATAGCAGTTTTCATAGTGGTTTACGGCTTCTTCATCCTTGCGGTCTTCTTTTATGGCTTTTTGAAGGAAATCAATTCGAGCGAATACGCGTGGTGACGTGATGCACTTCTTTGTCGGAAGAAAGGTTCCGTGGTCGTCGGGTTTTGGTTTTGGGGCAGTGGAATGGTTGTATGGGGCATTGCAGTGCTGTGCTTTGGGCCTAGTTGTTGCTGACGATGGCGTGAAGCATTGGCAAGGAAGGTGTCTGGTTTGATGAACAAGTACTTCAAGGCTATCCTCATGACTGCAGTGCTGATGGCACTCGGCTTCGCTGCCGTGAACATGTACGACGACACGCGCTACAAGGGCGTCCTAGAGAAACTGGAATCGGAATCTGTAGATGTGGAAGCAGCCCAGCAGCTCCTGTTCTATGAGTCCGTGTACGGGAGCACAGGGCAGGTGTGCGCTGCTATCCAGCGCAGCGTTGAGTTGCAGGTGCAGAAAAACATAGGGCTTCTTGGAGAGCTAGAGGCCGCGAAAAAGCAGACTCTCTTCTCCAGCGTTGAGACCGCAAAGAAAAAGTTCATTGTCCAGAACCTCCAGTTTTTCCTCCTGCTAGAGAAGGCGAGGGGTGAATGCGGGTCCAGCGGCGTCCTGGCGATACTTTACTTTTACCCTGACAAGTACTACTGCGAGGACTGTGCAGTGCAGGCAGCTGCCCTCGATACGCTGGTAAAGGACTGCCAGGAGGTTAGGGTATTCGCCCTCCCGACAGACCTTGAGGTGCCAGTCATAGAGGTCCTGAAGGAAAGGCACTCAATACAAAATACCCCGTCGATTGTCATCGATGGCAAGAAATACGAGGGCATTGTACCGCCCGCAGAACTCAGGCAGATAACAGGCTGCAGTGCCGCGGGCAAATGACACTCACAGACCCAACGCAGGACACCAGTTGCTTCAGCTGTTGGTTATGGTGTCGTCCTGCGTTCCGTCGACGGTTGCTTGTGATACCACCGAGGCTTCAGCCCGCGGTGCTCAGGAGTTACTTGGCGCTGCCTTCATCAGTTCCCTGAGGATTGTCGTCGCGTAGTTCCCCTTCTCCAGTCGGAATGAAATCCTCATCTTCAGCTTTCCCTCGCTGAACTCGTCCTTTTCAATGGAAATCAGCCTCAAGCCCTGCGGCACAAGGACGATTTTCTTGCGCGCGCCCGAGCACCCCAGTTCCGGGAAGGCCTTCACCCTGAACTTCTCCAACCCAACGCCCTCTTTTTCCAGCACGCCCCTTTCAATCTCTCCGGCCTTTCCCTCGGCAAGCGGAAAATCAACGCCGAAGAGCGGTCCCATCGGGGCGCCGGCCTCATCCAAAACATCACCCTCAACCGCCCTAATGCCGATGCCCTGTTCAATCCTCTCATTAATGACCAAATTGAAGAGGTAGCTCTGGTACGCGTGCGTGAAGAGATAGCGCAAATGCTTTGGGAGGCTCTGGAATGCCCCCACAAAATCCTTGGGCAGCTTCACGAGGTGGTTGAGTATCGCGCGCTCGTACCTGAGCTTCGCGGGAATCTCTTTCAGCGCCCGCGCAAAATCCCCAGTGTCCGCAAGGTTCTTTCTCGCTGACGCGACTTCTTCCTCCTCGCCAATGCTCGGGTGAGTGAGGTAAGTCATCACGGCGCCTTCGATGTCCCCCTTAACGAATTTCCTGCCAACGAGATGCGTGACCTCGCGGTTTCCACCGAAGCGCTGCTCGCCGAAGTAGTTCGCTACTCCATTCTTCATCTGCCCGAAACATTCCACTGTGACCCTTTCCAGTTCCCCTGCTGGCATCGAGATTTCCCTTATAACAATCTCAAACTCGTTGCCCTGCAGGCTCCCTATTTCAACCCTTTCACTGCTCCATTGCGGGTCGCGCAGCCCTACATACAGACTCGGCTTTTTCTTCAGCAATTCGACGTCCGGCCTCCAGATTGAAATGCGCTGTGCCGTAATGGCCCTCCTGTCCTTGAGGCCGGCATAACCAATCCTTTTTCCAGATGTCCTCAATTGCCTTGAAATCCTCCTCAGGGCGTCGTTGGTGTCGAGGTTGAATTTTTCCATCACGAGAATGAGCTGGTCCTTGCCCTCCGGTTGCGGTGGCACCTCAAGCGCTTCGTGCCCCGGCGGCCAGAAGTCGCCGAAGACCTTGTTCTCAAGCACCCTACCTTCCGGCGTTATTTCCCGCACGGCAAAATCAGTGATGCGGCGCTTTATCACGCCTCCGATGCCGGGCGTTGTTGTGGTGTAGTGCAGGATGCCGGTCATTTCGCAACACACTCAAAAAACACAAAGTCGATTGCGGGGCAAGGCTTTGGGGTTTTTATTTTTTGTCTTTCATGGCGATTATATCTTATACCTCAGCATCGCGCCTATCCCGCCAAACCCGGAGTAGAACTGCTCCCCTTCTTCCGTTTCCTTTGATATTACGATGAGCTTGGTCGAAGTCTGCTCTGCCTTCTCGGTCATAAAGTCCAGGAAGTCCATCTCCTCAACCAGCTCCATGCCTTCCTTGCTATTGGGTTCGAACTTGCCATCCTTGTCCATCACCACTTCACTTTTGCCGCTCTCTTCATCATAGAACTTGTACACTGTCCACTCTATGGCCTCGCTCACGAGCAGCCTCTCGACCTGGCCTCTATCGAGCGCCTCCATGACCTGCTTCTCGCCGTAAGCCGCGAGCCCGCCCTTTGCCAGCGCAGTGAAGAACTCTGACATAACTGCCTTCTCCTTCATTATGTCGGTGTCCTTGAGCAGCGCATCGGACTTCTGCATCAGCTCCCTTATGCCGCCCTCATCGGTGTATGAAGTGTCGAGAGTGCCTAGCACCTTCTTCTTTATCCTGTGGTCGAGCAGGTCCTTCTCGAGGAAGAACTGCTTTGTCATGCCCGGCCCGCCCACGATAAAGCCCGCGAATTTCTCTCCGTAAGGCAGGAAAACCATGTTGCACTTCTCGCTTATGCGCTTGTAGAAGTCCTGCTCCGCCTCTTCGCGTAGACGCTGAAAACGAGCACTAGATTGCCCTCCCGCACGTGATTTCCCGCTATATCCTGATGTGAATTTCCCCATTATCTCATACCTTTTCCCGATAAGGGTTGCTATGGTGGCTTCGCTGTGGTCAATAACCACAAGGCCATAGATGCTCGTCGGCTTGAGCATTTCCATCAGGGGCTCAAGGTGGAACCTCGAGTCGCACCAGTACAGGCGGGTGCGCAGGTTCTTTATGGGATGGACAGTAAAAAGCCTTATGTCTGTCCTGCCCTCTATTTCGGAGACGTTGCCCGAGAACACCACCAAACCGTTATGTGGCAGCCTAAAATCGATTTGCTTGAGGAACCCCGTGATTTTTCGCAGTGCCCCTCCTACGTTTTTGCGTGTGGTGGGGCTTTTTATGTTCGAACTCTGACCAAGCTCCCCAGTGAGCTGGTTCATTACCGCCCCGCGGTCTGTTCCCTCAGGTATGTAGACACTAATAAGCTCGGTGCCCCTTCCCTGGAACTTCTCGAGCTTACTGAGCTTCTTCTTGAAGACCGCCTCGTCCGAATCGCCTGACTCCAGAACATCAACCATAACAATCACTAGGAAAATTAGTGAGAAAAATTGGCTAGTCAAACCCCATAAGGCCTGCTGAATCCATGAACAATATTTGGCAACTCCGGCTTAAAAATACTAATGATTCTGGCGGTTTGCGGTTCAGCGTTCCCTATACCATTTTTCGTAATGTTTGTGGTTGCCGATGAATTGTATGTATTTTGTCCTTGTTTCTTCATCCTGCTTGAACGCAATCCTGAATTGGCCTGCTTCCTCAACATGGTATTTCGAAGAGTGAAACCCGCGGAAAAGGAGCGCCTGTTTCATTTGCTCAAGTTTTTTCAGTATTCTTTCCCTTGTCGGTTCATCAAATTTTGAGAAGTGCTTGTCCCAGGCAGGTATGAACCCAAGCTTCCATGGAGTCAGGTCCACCAGTTCACCTTCTGTATTTAGCGAGTGCGGTTTCCTCATCAATATACTTCAGGCCACGCCTCTTCATTTCCGCTTCCTGCTTTTCGATTTTCCTTGCGACCAACTCAATCTCGAGGTCCTTGACGAGGTTGAACTCCTTGTTCAGGGAAAAAACCCCCATCCGGATAGCGTCAGTTTTAGACCGAGCCACTCCAAGCTCAACAGCCTTTTCGAGTATTATGTTTGGCATTCCCTTTAGCTGGACAGTCGTTCTCATACAGAAGAACCTCCTAAATTGCATTAATTATGCATTAATTATACATCAAACAGCTATAAAAATGGCATGTTTGGGCTTTTTCCCGTTCGAAACGGTTAAATACAAATAACGCATATTCATTACGGTCCACAATGTTTGACTTCCTCGAGCAGGCAGCGATGAACGCGCCAGAACCCGAGCAGCAAAGACCACAACCCATCAGTGGCCCAGGCAATGGCAACATTTTTGTCGTGTCGATAGGTGGGAGCCTTATCGTGGACGAGAACGGCCCGAACCCTGAAAAAATCAGGGTCATTGCTGACGCTGTTTCCGCGCTGCATTCGCAGGGCAAGCAGTTCGTGCTCGTTGTGGGGGGAGGGAAGTCAGCGCGCTCCTATGTTGAGGCGATGCGCAGCCTCGGCGCAAACAACTTCGTGCAGGACCTCGCTGGCATAAATGTCACGCGCGTGAACGCCCTGCTTGTCGCGCACGCAATCCACAATGCCCATAAAAATGTTCTCGACGACTTCTTCGCAGCCAAGGAGATAATCGATGCAGGGAAAATACCAGTGTTCGGGGGCCACATACCTTTCTTCACCACGGATTCCGTGGGCGCGCTGATTGCCGAGGCGCTAAACGGCACCTTCGTGAACCTCACGAACGTGGATGGAATCTACGATTCCGACCCTGCAGTGAACTCAGAGGCGAGGCGCTTCGACGAGATAAGTCATGGCCACCTTGTCCGCCTCATAATGCAGTCCGGCTCCACGCCCGGCCAGAATGTCGTGCTTGACCTCGCCTGCTGCCTAATCCTCCAACGCAGTAAAATCCGCGCCGTAGTGTTGAATGGCAACGACATGCAGAATTTTTCCAATTACATTAATGATTACTCTTTCGTGGGGACACTAATAAGGGAAACCGCCAGCGATGCAGGGTTTGTTGTATCTGAACACAATTCCGAAACCGAGATTACAACACCCAAAACCACGCGAAGAAGGAGAAAAAAATCTGCTGCGCGGATTACCCGCGACGACTACAAGCCGCCTGACCCCTACCAGATTGACTTCTAAACTGGCCTTCGGCCTTGCCCTCTTCTTTTAAACTCAATAGTCTCTCTTATTCGCCTTTCAAGCTCTTGGTTGCCTTTAAATGGGTAGTGATAGCCACCGTGAAGAATTGCGATTGTACCATCACCTCGTTCCACGTATTTTATACGCCCGATTTCTACGATAACATCATGGGAAGTGTTCTTCAAAGGCTTTCCATATCTCGGGTGTATTCCTGGTTTTGGCATTCCATCTCCTCAGTGCAGGAACTCATCAGGCTTCCATTCCTCGAACTTCTTTTCGCCTAATACAATAAGGCACTCGGTAGGATTTATTATTAACGTTTTCCAGTTTTCCGCGTCATCGAGCACAATCCTGTTGCACGCGGTGTTCACGAGGCAGTCAAAGCCCGTGCCGGTCATGTAGCCCTCGGCCACCAGGTCCATCTCCAGCAGGTAGGCCTTCTTCCCGTGCCTCTCTATAGCCTTCTTCAGCTCCAGCGCCTTCTCCTTCTGCCGCTGACCGGATTTTATTGAAACGATGATACCGAAGTTCTTCGCCTCGGACGCCTTTGCAATGGCGAGGTATCGCTTGCGCATGAACCTGTCCTTTGTCTTCTCCGAGATTTCCTCCACGGTTTTATGTAGAGGATTCAGCACCAACACCGGCTTGTCCGTGCTGAACACCAGGCCAAGCGGGTGGAAGTAGCCGTCGCCGAAGTACACCGAGGCCTGCACGTTAGGGAGCACGCTTTCAACTACAGTATAATTGCACCCGATTATCTGGCCTTCGCCCGCGAGCCTCGAGGTGCCGTGGCCTATGAATGACTGGACTCCGTTTTCAAAGAGGGATTTCTTGATTTGAGGCAAGTATGTTCCATACTGTGCGTTTGCCACGAGTGACACAGCAGTGATTTTCCTTTTTTGGAGTTCCCTGAGCAAGCGTGCTATATTCTCCTCCATCTCCTCCCCGCTGATTCTGTACTGGCATGGCACGTAAAAAATGTCCTTGTGCCTGTGCATTGCCGAGTGCCCGATGTGCACAATCGCGTCTGCATTCAGGACATTCTTGTCGTGCAGCGGGAGGTCGCACGCGCCGTAGCACGGGTCCATTTTGATGAAAACATTCTCGCAGCTGCCGGAGAGCTCATCCGAAATCCGTGTTGTCCTATCCTTCAGGCCCTCAGGAATCTGAACAATCACGGTGCGACAGCCTTTTTCCTTCAGGAACTCCTTTGCTTCCGAGAGGTCGACGATGAGTTCTGGCATAAGGAAACTTGATGATTAAAAGATTAAATAGGAATTTTCTGGGAGAAAACTCTGGTCTATGGTGGGGCGTTGTTTTTTGGTTGGGTGTCGTGCGGCCTCTTTCACTTCTTCGCGCCGGACTTCGCATCTGCCTTCGCTTCCGGCTTTGCCGCGCCTTTCGTGCCTACTGTCTCCACCTTCGGTACTCCTGAGGCTGGTTTTGTTCCGGCCTCGGCTTTTGCCGCGCTTTCCTTGCCAGCTTCCGTTGCCGGTGCCATGGCGCCTGTAGCCTCGGCAGCTGCCTTTTCCTCCTCTTCCTTGAGGTCGCGCGTCTTCTTCGGTTTCGTGCCTATGCTCCTGACGTCCTTGTGGATGGAAATGCTGATTCCGCACGGGAGCCTCGAAACCGCCATTTGAAGGCAATCCTTTGCCTTTTGTGCGTTGTCTTCCATGCACAAAACCGAGAAAATTGGCTGGTGGTCGCGCACCCTGACCGCCCTTCCAATCGCCTTGCCGAATGCGTGGCTCATGCCTTTTTGGATACGGTCCGCGTGCGCGCCCTGCGCCTGCTTGTTCTCCCTGAGTATGTGGTGGGGGTAAACCCTGACCTTCAGGAAGAACTCTTCCTTGCCTAGCGCCTTGAAGAGCTGCCTGTTCACCATCAGCCTCGTGCTCTCGATGGCATTGTCCCTTATCTGCATCCCAAACTGCCCGCACACGACCTGCAGGTCGACCACGGTGTCAAACTCCTTCATGCCGTTGCCCATGTTGAACTGCCTTGTCTTGAGGCCTGGCACCGCTCCAATGAAGTTCTTGTGCTGGACAGTGTCCGCGTACCTCGTGAAAGCCCTGTCCTTTGTGGAGCTGTAGCAGCGCCCCGGCCTCAAACCCATAAAAACCAACTGCAAACGGCAAAATTCCCTTAAAATAAGGTCTAGGAATCCTACCTAACTCTTCCGCAATTGTTTAAAAAGGTAGTGGGAAGCTGCAAACCAAAACAATGCCCAAAACGCCCTGCATGGAAAATCCAGCGTGAAGGCAAAAAATCACCTTTTTCTTGCCTCGCCGAACCCTTCAACAGAACGTACGAGCTTCACGAACTCCTGCGGGTAGAAGGATGCCTTGAACCTGTTGAGCGCCTGGTTTGCGTAAACAAGCGGGTCCTTCTGGTACAACTGGGCGAACTCAGGGTTCTGTCTCATCTTGGTGAAAAATCTTCTGAGGTAGAGCTGGAAGTCAGCGAGCATTGCTCTCTCGTTCCCTGTGTTGCGTATCGCGCCATCCAACAGGGCCTGCATGAACAGCACCCTCAGGTCATGGGCTTCGCGTTGCGCCACCGGTAAACTTGACCTGTTCCTCGCAAGGATGCCACGGCTGTTCAGCGCTACCTGCACCTCACCAAAGCTCTGCTCCAACCCTGTCTGCCGCATTGCCTCTATCGGGTCCTGCCTTACAGCTTCCCTTTCAAATCCTGCAATTTCCTTCCGGTTCAGGGGCACTTGGTGCTCTATGAATGCGCTGGAGTACTGGCGGTTGCTGGGAGAACCATACTGGCGCTCATGCCCTCCGAGGATGTTGGCGAAACCCGGGAATTGCTGTTGTGCGCCCTGCCTGTGCACATGCTCTACGAGATTATCGGCAAACCCCGGAAACCTCGGCCCGGGAGCAGGGCGTTGCCCAAGCCTCCTTTGCGCCATCTTACCGAGCTGCTGCAGGCGCCTCCTCGCAAAGAAATTGGAAAGCATCTGGGCCATGTAACGCTTGTGTTTTTTGCAGTTAAAAACACTTCGGCGTAAAATCCACTACCTTTATATATGGGTAAAGTGTTGTATCTCTCAAATCGTTTTGGTGAGGTTCAACCATGATAGACCTAGACAGAATCGGGAAGACCCTTGAGAAGCTCGGCCTGAAGCTCGAGAAGGTCGGCAAGTCTGGGCACAAGAAGGGCCGCGGAAAGAAGAAAAAGAAAGGTAAGAGAAAGTAAAACCAGAAAGTTTTCTGCGCGGCACGGAAGGACCTGCACTATTTTTTAAGGGTGTCGGCAACCTGAAAACTGGCCACTCGTCATTCATGCCTAGACTGCCGGCACGCTGTGCTTCAGATGAACAGCGGCGCAAGCACGAGCGTGATGGTCGCAAGGAGCTTTATGAGCACATGGATGCTCGGCCCAGCGGTGTCCTTGAACGGGTCGCCAATTGTGTCCCCTACAACCGCAGCCTTGTGGGCATCGCTTCCCTTTCCCCCTTCAAATCCTTCCTCTATGTACTTCTTGGCGTTGTCCCACGCCCCGCCTGCATTATTCAGGAAGGTCGCGAAGAGTATGCCGACTATCGTACCTACAATCAGCAGCGCGGCAACAGCTTCCGCCTTGAGGAGCAGCCCTATAACCACCGGAATCATGAGCACGAGCAGGCCTGGCAGGACCATGTTCCTGAGCGCTCCCTGCGTGGTTATGTCAACGCACTTCGCATAATCAGGCTTCTTTTTGCCGCTCATTATGGCCTTGTCGGCGAACTGCCTCCTGACTTCCGCAATGATATATTCAGCGGTCTTGCTCACCCCGCGTACCGCGCGCGAAGTGAAGAGGAAAACAAGAAGCGCCCCCATTGCCGCGCCTACAAATACATGCACTTGCGCTATGTTCACGACGTCAAAGGGCTTTCCTGTGAGCTTTGCTACCTCGGTCATGTAGGCGGAGAAGAGCAGAAATGCCGCAAGTGATGCGCTGCCGATTGCATATCCCTTGGTGAGCGCCTTGGTTGTATTTCCCACAGAATCAAGCTTGTCGAGCCTCCTGCGGCTCTCACCCTTTGCCCCAGCAAACTGCGCTATGCCGGCTGCATTGTCGGTGATGGGGCCGTACATGTCCATTGCTAGGATGTAGGCTGCTGTCATGAGCATGCCCATCGTCGCCATGGCCGTGCCGAACAGGCCGCCGTTTGGCACGTCTGACTGTACGCCGAAGTAAAATGAAGCCAGAAGGGCAGCGGAGACTACTATGACTGTAGGGCCTGTTGACTCGAGAGCCAGCGCAAAGCCAGAAAGGAAGTTCGTCGCGGGGCCACTCCTCGAACCTTCAACTATCCTCATTACAGGCCTGAACTTGTGCTCGGTGTAGTGCTCCGTGATGTAAACAAATGCAATGGCTGTAACGATTCCCACAGTTCCCGCGGCGAAAAGCCAGGTGCTGCCCAGCATCACCATAGTGGCGATGTAAAGCAGCACGACAGAAATCCCGGAGGTTACCCAGAACCCCAGGTTCATTGCAGCCATTGGGCTGCCGTCTTCCTTCATGTTCACCGCGAAGATGCCTGCAATGGATGCGAGCAGTCCAAGTGCGCTCACCACAAGCGGAAAGAGCACGCCGTTTGTGCCAAGCGCCGAGAATATTGCCACGCCCAGAATCATCGCGCCTATGTTCTCGGCGGCCGTGCTCTCGAAGATGTCAGCGCCCCTTCCAGCGCAGTCCCCAACATTGTCCCCGACAAGGTCTGCAATCACCGCGGGGTTGCGCGGGTCGTCTTCCGGAATGTTAGCCTCGATTTTCCCGACCAAATCTGCACCAACGTCAGCAGCCTTGGTGTAGATGCCGCCCCCGAGCTGGGCGAAAAGCGCGACGAAAGATGCACCGAATGCATACCCTACTATTATGAAGGGCGTTTCCTGCGGATCCTGACCGAAGGCCATGTAAATCAGCGCGATCCCCAGAAGCGCAAGCGCAACGATTATGATACCGGCGGACGCACCTCCCCTGAATGCTGTCCTCAGCGCGGCGGAAATACCTGTTGCCGCAGAGGATGCCGTCCTGCTGTTGGTGTTCACCGCAATCAGCATGCTGACTATTCCCGCGAGGGCTGAGAACGCGGCGCCCACTACAAAGCAGATAGCCGAAGTGAACGCCCTGCCCGGCTCGAAAAAGGTGAATAGCACGAAAAGCGCCACAGCGAAAACAATTGTCAGGCCTGCAATAGTTGCGTACTGCCTCTTCATGAAGCCTTTCGCCCCTTCGCGGATGAATCCCGCGACCTCGCGCATCCTCTCCGTGCCCTCGTCCTGCTTCCATACGCCCCTTGCGAGGAAGGCTGCCACGGCAAGCGAGAGCAGGCCTATGACCAGCACGAAATCAAGTTCAATCAACCAAAACCCCCCAAAAACCCTTTAAGACTAAATTACGTTTCCTGCCTGAATATTGGCTTTTCCTAGAGCTATTCCTACACAGATAAATTATAAAAGGCAATGTCCGCAAAACCTCGGTTTACCCCATTTTTTTCATGCAGTTCCGAGAGGCTTCTTTTGGTGGGGCATTTGGTTCGAGCAGAGCTGTTCCAAATTGTTCGAGTTCCTTGTCCGAAATGTCTGGCCCGTAACCGTAGAGCCTGTTTGCGATGTGTGAGGGGTCCTTCAGGTCCACTTTGGCTTCTGCAAGTGATTTTTGGCATCCTAGCTTTCCTTGCCTTATAGCAAACCGCAAAAGTTTTTCGGTATTTTTGGGCGGTTTGCTATAAACCATTTTGCGGCTGAGAGCGTTTTAGTCCAGCGCATTTTTGTATTGTTTCCTGAATCGCCTGACTAGTCTTGTTGCCAAAGCCTTTGCATTATTGTTGTAGTGGCATTTCTCCAGCGCGTTGAAGTATTGCTGTTTCTCCTTGGTTTTGATGTCTATCATCGCATAGCCGTTGATGTGCAGGATGTAGTTCATCAGTATTCTAGCCGTCCTTCCGTTTCCGACCTGGAATGGGTGTATTTTCATAAGTTTCCAGTGTGCCCATGCTGACAGCTCAAGTGGGTGGAGTCCATTTTTTTGCTGAGGGTATTCTTTGATGAAGTTTTTCATGTCTGTTATTACTAAGTGAGGCAGTGTTGTCTCGAAGTCCGAGCCCCTGGCCATGTTTTGGTGAGTCTTGTATTTTCCGGCTATCATAGGTTTGGTGTCCTTGAAGTACATTTCGTGGATTTGCGCTATAAATTCCTGCGTGAGTTCTCCTTTGTACTCTTTGGCAAAATTCAGAGTTTTTTGCGCAGCCTTTGCTTCGAGCACGTCATCAAGCGGCTTGTTCGGAGCGATGTTCTCGCTGAGAAGCGGTTCGACCTCTTTTGGGCTTAGAGTGGACCCTTCTATTGAGTTGGTGTTGTAAACGAAAGCCATTACGAAGTTCTGGTCGAATTGTTCCTGTACAGTCGGATTTAATTTTTTGTATCTTTGCCAGAATCGCGCATTGATTTCATCAATTTCCTTTATTTCTTCATTTGTGAGGTAGTGGCGGCCATGGAGCTTGACGGTTTCTTTTTCCACTTTTTTTTCGAACTCTGCAATCAGGATTTGGAGCTTTGATTCCGATGGCTGCTTGTCGCCAATGTACTCCCTTATCTGCCTTCTTTTGCCTCCGCCGAGCGGGATGTTTTCAACGAGATAGAAATAGATTTTGCCATTCCTTTTGAATTTTGCCATGTAAGCCATGCTATTGTATTACTCATAATTATTTAAAAATGGGTGAATAATACTGTAGCGTGAGTAATACAAGCTGGGGGAGGGAGTCGAACCCTCCTAGCCCGCTCACCGCAAACCTTTTTCTTTTTCTTGGGAAGACCTTGTCCCTTTCGGGACGAGGCCTCGCAGAGCCTTGCTCTGCAAGGAAAAGAAAAACCTTTGCGAAAAAGAAAAAGAACCCTGCGCCATAGGCGCAAACACCTTTCTTTTCCGCTACCCGGCAAACCTTTAGGTTTGCTTGGCCTCGCAGAATCTTTCGATTCTGCAAGGACCCTTTTCTTTCTCCACAGGAGAAAGAAAAGGGTTACTGCAGGCGGGTACATAGCCGCTCTGACACCCCAGCAACCTTTTCTTTTTCTTTGGGAAAGAAAAAGAAAACGTTGACGAAAAGAAAAAGAAACGAAAGGCTTAAGAAAAGAAAAAGCTGGGAATTCATAGTGACTCGCAATGGTTTTAAGGTGCATCCTGCCCAAATCTGCCCCGTGAGAAAAAGGCCTGTATTTTCGCTGATAGCGGTCTGCACAATTGATGGCAGGATTGCCCGCCATGCAAGGCACATGACAGGCTGGTCCTCGAAGGAGGACAAGGATTTCCTGCACAAAACGCTCGACAGGAGCGATGCGGTGGTTGTAGGGCGGAACACCTACGAGGTCGCAAAAGCGCCACTTTCAAGGCGCAACTGCATCGTTTTCACCCATAATGTGACCGGGGCAGTCGAAATAGGCGCTGGGCCTGCATACCTAAATCCGGTAGAAGTTAGCATCAGGGATTATTGCACAAGCCACGGCTACAAAAAAATCGCAGTCCTTGGGGGTACAAAAACCTTCACTTATTTCCTGCAGGCTGGCCTCGCGGACGAGATTTTCCTAACAATAGAACCGCTCGTATTCGGGGCTGGGCTCCCGTTGTTTGATGGTGTTGTGAAAGGCGGTGGCGCGAGGGGCCTCGGCTTTAACCTGGTTTCGTTGAAAAAGCTGAACAAGTATGGAACGGTGCTGCTGCACTACAAGAAACATTCTGGTGATTAGTTAATCCTTTTGCGGTTAATTCTTTTTGGTGGTGCTTTGCTCAGGGCAGTGATATTCGATTTGGATGGCGTCATCGTCGACACGATGGACATGCACTTCGAGGCCGCGGAGCAGGTCCTCAATGAGGCCGGAGCCGGTGTCACTAAGGAAAAGCTGGAAAGGTTCGACACCATGCGCTCGAAAGATGCTTTTGCCAAGATTTTGCCGGGAAAGAGCGGCAGGCAGATTGAGGGGCTTGTAGACGAGAAGTACCGCCGCCTCTCGGAAATGGCGCGAGGCATAAAGCCTTACAAAGGCTTCTCGGTTTTCTTTGCCGGGGTTTTCGCAAAATATCCTATAGCAGTGGTATCGAGCTCTGTGCGCTCATTCGTCGAGTCTGTTCTCGCGGGCGTCGGCATCAGGGGAAAAGTCGCGGTTGTCCTCGGTGGCGATGATGTGCAGAAAGGCAAGCCCGACCCTGAGGGCTACTTCACCGCCGCGAAAATGCTCGGAGTGAAACCGCAGGAGTGCCTCGTGGTCGAGGACTCACTCTATGGTATAATGTCCGCGAAGGCCGCGGGCATGAAGGTAATCGCAGTCACGAACACCTATGAAAGGGGAATGCTGCTCGACGCCGACCTTGTAGTGGATTCTCTCGCCGAGCTCACGGTTGAAAAGTGTGAGTCGCTTTTCCACAGCAAGCCCGCTGCGCTTGGCAGGCATTAGGCGCAACTGGGTGATTGGTTTGGGGCGAATGAGTAGGCTTGAAGTCGTGGTTTTCGATTTTGACGGAGTGATTGTCGACACTCCGGCCTATTACTTCAAGCATATGCGCAATTATTTCAGGAGGCGCCGCGCGAGAATCAGCGATGAGGACATCGCTCACCTCATAGGCCACACGTTCCAGAAGAAGCTCGACTTCATCAACGCCAAGTACGGTCTGAGCGTAGGCAGGGACGAGTTCATTGCGGAGATAGGCCCTTCTATGAATGCCGAGATGGAAAAGTTGGTGAAGCTTGATGTGGACCTTTATAGGCTGCTGAAAGAGCTGGAGGCAGGTGGTGTCGGGGTGGCTATAGCCTCGAACAACTCTCCCGAGACGATAAACTTTTTCCTCAGCAAGTTCGGCATCAGGAATTTCTTCAAACCCATACTCACTATAAGGGACATAAAAGAGCCAAAGCCGCATCCCGAGACCTACCAAAAGGCAGTTTCGTTCCTCGGCGCACGACCCGGCAACTGCGTGGCGATTGAGGACACTGTCATCGGCGTTGAATCGGCAAAGGCAGCCGGCCTCCGGTGCGTCGCCATCCCGAATAAATTCACTTCAGCGCACAATTTTTCCGAGGCTGATGTGGTCGTCAAGAGCTTCAAGGGGCTTGGTATAGGGGCTTTGCAGGAGTTGGTGAAGTGAAGGTCGGCATTTTTTCTGACACCCACCTAGGTTTCGACGAGAAAGGCGAGCGCTCGCAGGAGTCTTTCGACAACCTTGCCCAGGCCATACGGCTATGCATCGACGAAGGTGCAGACGTAATGGTGCTGTGTGGCGACGTGTTTGACGCTCCTGTGCCCTCGCACAACACACTCTACAACGCAGTAAGGGCATTTTCCTTGGCAAAGGAGGGTAGTTCCAGCGTCTCGCTTTCGCTTAAAAAAGAAGGGGAAAAATCTTTCCTGTCATACTCTGGAGTCCCAATACTGGCAATACACGGCAATCACGAATACCTTGGAAAGGAGACCAAGACAGCGCTTGACGTCATGCACCTTGCAGGCCTCGTGACTTATTTCCATGCTGCGGAGATAATAGTGGAAAAGGGCATTGGAAACGCGAAGGAAGAGCTGGTTGTGCATGGCCTTGGCGCAGTGCCAGAGAAGAAGGCGCTTGCGGTGATGCAGCAGTGGAAATCCGAGCCAGTTGCCGGGGCCGCCAACATAATGCTTCTCCATCAGTCCTTCAAAGAGTTCATGGCAATTGACGACGAGATGGTAGCCACGCTTTCGCTCGACGACCTGCCAAAAGGCTTTGGCTTGATTGTCAACGGTCACCTTCACTGGGCGAACAGGCAGGAGCTCGGCCAACACCGACATTCAGATGGTGAAATCCATGGTGTCCATGCCACTGACACGCCAAAGGGTGCAGAACCGGCAGTGAAAACCATTTTCCTTCTTGCCGGCTCGACTATAGCGACCTCCATAAAGAAACTCGAATGCGAGTACCCGAAGGGCATCCACATCTTTGACACAACCTCAGGTGCGCTCTCTTTCATGCCACTGCCGCGCCAGAGGAAGATGTTCTACCGCCAGCTGACCCTGAGGGAAGCGGATTCCGAAACCGCGACTCGGGAGTGCAGGGCTGTGATTGCTCAATGCCTGCAAACTGAAACTCCTCTCAAGCCGCTTGTAAGGGTGAACATGAAGGGCTCGCTCAAGAGGGGCATCTCCCCCTCCGATGTCAACCTTGCAGGAATCTTCGAGGAGTTCTCTGGTAGGGCAATACTCTCGATTTCTAAGAACTTTTCCGCCATTGATTTCAAGAGGAAAATTGCCGACCTCCGCGAGATGCAGAAGTTGCGCCTTTCAGTGGCACAGATGGGTCTCGAAATGTTGGAGAAAAACCTCTCTGAAACGGATTTCGGCGAGTGGCCGCCAGCAAAGGAGCTCTTTGGTCTCCTTGAGGAAGAGGAAGTGGACAAAGCAATGCAGCTCCTCACTTCCCAGCGTGGCGGCAAGTGAAAAAGATTTTTTTTCCGGCAGAAATATCGGTAGTTCATGGCTTTGGTTTTTTTCGTGTCGGCGTTAGAATATCTCTAAATATTTATTTCCGCTTTCCGGTTTTCTTCAGGTATTCAGCGTAGGAAACTATCCCACTTATCGCCTTGGCCGCCACACTTGGGTAGTTGAATGTCGTGAACCCGGCTCGCTCTATCATTTCAAGGTATTTCTGGGTGTAGCCGCTGCCGATTGAAACTACTACGGTGGGCTTCCTTGCTTTACCCCTCGCCTTCCTGAGTATGCTAAGCTTTTTCGCCTCTAGAGTTGGGAGGTTGAAGAGCACCAGCACCACTACAATGTCAACGTTACTGTCCGCGAGGCACGCCTCGATGGCCTTCCTATAGCGCTGCGCGTCCGCATCGCCAATGAGGTCAATTGGGTTGGATAATGTCGCCATCGGCATTTCCTTTCTAAGGTGCATCACGGTGGCTTTGGATAGTTTTGCAAGGCGCAACCCGTTCATCAGGAGCTGGTCAGCCATCACTATTCCGAACCCTCCTCCGTTGGTAATCACCTGCACCCTGTTCCCTTTAGGGAGGGGCTCTTCCTGCAGCATTTTAGCGATGCTGAAGAGGTCGAGGAGGTCTTCCGCCTGTATTATGCTTGCCTGCCTGAAAACCGAGTTGTATACGCTCGAAGAGCCTGCGAGGGAGCCGGTGTGCGAGGCAGTGGCTTTTCTCGTTTCCTCGCTCCTCCCGCCCTTGAGGACGACAATCGGCTTTCTTCGAGAGACCCTGGCCGCGACGCTGTAAAACTTCCTCCCGTTCTTTGCTCCCTCTAGATAGATGGTGATGACTTTTGTCCTGCTGTCAGCGCCGAGGAACTCCAGCAGGTCGGCCTCGTCAATGTCCATGGCGTTGCCGTAGGATGCGAACTTGCTTATCCCGAACTCCTGTGTCGCGACCCAGTCTAGTATCATGGAGCCGAGCGCGCCAGACTGCGAGATGAACGCGAGACCGCCCTTCTTTGGAGTTTCCATCCTGGACTTCTCGAAAAAGGTCGTGTCCACCCCTGAGTAAGTGTCCAAAATCCCTACGCAATTCGGGCCCATGACGCGCGTTGCCGGGAACTTTTTGATGAGACCTGCTATTTGTCCGGTCAGCTCCTTTTCGCCAGTCTCTGAAAACCCTGCGCTTATGATTATTGCCGCCTTAGCGCCGGTTTCCATGCATTCCTTGAGGGCTTGTGGCACGCTCCTTGCCGGCACTGCTATTACAGCCAGGTCTATTTCCCGGTCAATATGCTTGACAGAACTAAACGATTTTTTCCCCTGTATAATTGGGTGGTTTGGGTTCACGGGAAAGACTTTCTTGCCGGCCCCCAGCAGGTTGCGGAAAATAGTGTAACCTACTGTGTTCTTCCTGTCGGATGCCCCAATTACTGCTATGCTCCTGGGGCTGAAAAAACACTCGATGCTTTTCACGCCACGCATAATCAATGAACATTCCTCTAGGTTATTAAGCTTTCGAAACCAAAACCACGGCTTCAGCTGGCCCAAAGCAGCGAATGGGCATACGCCCTAGTTTCGGTCCATAGTGATTTTGTGGCCGGGGCTCATGAGCTCAGCCTGACCTGCACACTCTGAACTTGCACACCCCCCTGCCTGGGCAACTCTTTGGCCTGTAAGCGCTGTCGTCTGCCGGGCAGCACTGGTACTTGTCCGGGCAGGCAGGCTTCTCGCACTTGTTGCTTATGCACTCCAAGGGCTCAGGGCACGCAAGCGTTTCGTACTCGGGGTCGCCTGCGCAGCATTCCTTCCAGCATGGTCTCTTTACGCATTTGTTGTTGTCACACAGGAGGTTGCCGTCGCATGCCTTCACGTCGTATTCAGCGCGTGAACTCTCGTCGTCGCAGCACTCGAAAGGGCATTCCGCTTTCTCGCACCTATTCCCTAGGCACTGTTGGCCCCCAATGCATGGCCTTTCCATGTACTGCCCTTCCGCGCAGCACTCGAAGCCCGCGGGGCACAATGGCTTCTGCTCCTGTGCTGGAGGGCCGCTTCCCTCAATGCCCCCGGATGCGACAGGAGGTTTTCCGTCAGCGGTGCCTGTTTCCATGGCAACCTTCGGGAATGTGAAGTAATTAACCGCGACAAAGGCAACGAGGATAAGCAACGGGAGGAATATGATTAGGTGCACTGGCTTCTCGAAGAACTTCCGCATGGTTCCGGGCATTACAATATTGCGCCGGTTTCGCTTTTATGGGTTTGCCTATGTCAGCCAAACATAAGTGTATAGGTGATTTGCCGTTATGGGTTTCGGCATGTTTACGGTAAAAATTCCTCGTTCTTTATCTTCTGGGGGACATACTCCTCGGTGATGAACCTTATGCCCTTCTTGCTCAGCGCTTCTAGCTCAAGCTTCACAGCCTTCTCCTTCATGTTGCTGAACTCGTGCTTCCATTCCTTCTTCTGGAACCACTCGTAGCTTTCCATCTCCTTGAGCCTCTTCACATCAAGCGCGTTGAGCTTTATCGTGACTTCCTTCGGAATCTTGAACTTCTCCACATCCAATGTAGTGAGGCCGAGGAACTTCGCCTTTGGGGTCGCCAGCTTTTCTTCCGAGTAGGAGAGCGAAATTGAGCCCTGTTTTATGACAGAGTAAATGTACATCCCCCATGGGTCTGCATCTGTGAGCACATACAGTGGCAGGTCGTATTCCTTGTTGAACCTCTGAGCAAGCCTCCTTTCTCCCCTCCCAGGCTGGCCCCTGCCAGTGAGGATAATGCACTTGTGCTTCTTCCAGTACTGGTCCTCGTTGAACCTTCTCCACACTGCATCCTTCTCTATGAATAGCACGTACTCGGCATTCACCTTCTTGAACTCTATATTCTCCGGTTCCACATTTGAGGGCACGCTCCAGCCTCCCGAGCCCATTTTGGTGAGGTCAATGCTGTCGCTGCCGTCGCGTAACTGGACATCGCCCGCAATTATGCCCTTGGCTGATGCTGCGAGGTGCAGCTCCTCCCTAAGAAGGTCGAGGCTTGCCTCAATGTCCTCGATCACAGGATCTGATTCACTTTGCTCTTCGAAAGTGTTCTCCTGCGTTCCCTCGATTGTGTGCTTGAGCGCGTAGTAGAGGTCACGGATGCTCACTGTGGCCTTCTGCTCTATTACCTTACGGATTTCGGCGGCGACGAGCACCGTCTGCATAAACTTCCTGCTGTGTGCGACGTTCAGGAACTGCCTGTCAGATGTCTTGTCCCCGAGTTTTATCGTCCCGCTTTTCTGGTCAAAGAAGATGTTCCCGAGCGTCCGGATGGGTATGTTGTAACTCGGGTTCTTTTGGGATTCTATCTGCTTGAGTATTTCTTTCCCTATGTTCTCAAGCTTCTCGACGACTTCCGAGTCCTTTGCGTAGTGCTTTCCTTCCTTAGCCATAAAAACCAAACTCCTGAATGCCTGTGCCTAGCTCACTCCTCTTCCGCCCCCACCGCGGCCTTCTTACCTTTCTTTCCCTTCTTTTCCTTTTCTTTTTTTTCCCTTTCCATACGCTTCTCGTACTCCTTTTCAATTTCCTCTTCACTCATCTCGCCTTTGGGTTCTGCCTGCTTCTCCTTCTGTTCCTCCATCTTGAGGTGCTTGAGGACCAGCGCGTGGAGCTCCTCCTCGATTTCCTTCTTATTCCTGTGCGTCAACTCGGCAACGGCAATCGCGACTTCGGTTGCGTACTTATAGTACATGCGCCTCTTCGCTTCCTTCTCCGCCTGCCTCCTCTGGTGGCCTATAAACGTGTAAATCTTCCTTCCTGTGTCCATCATCGCGAGGCGAAGCTCCTCCATTATTTCCTCCTCATCACTTATCGCCTGCTTGCCGGCGCTGGTGTATGGTATGTGCACGGAGATAAGGTTCACGAAGATAGTGAGGGGCGCGTTCTCGTAATCCTTCATGCCGTACCTCTTCCAGTCTATGCTCTGCACGGCCTTCGTGATTGCACAACCTCCTGTGTCGAAGAGCAACGGGGCCCTGTTCGCGAACCTCATTATCTCTATTTTCCTCAGCTGCTGGCCCTCCTCGTTCGTCTCACCCATTCTGCCGGCTTCCCCGCCGTAGGCAATGCCAGCCTCTATCTGAAAGGGGAAGCCGCCGCTGTACACCGAGGGCTTCCTCGTGACCACTGAAATGAACTCCGGCTTCACTATACTCTCAAGGCTCTTCCTTATCTGCGCCTCTCCTATTGGTATGAGGCCGTCCGTGCGCGGCGCTATAAAATCCATTTTTCTGAACTGGTTCACCACTTCCTCCGCTTCCTCCCAAGAAAGGTGCTTTGGGTCCTTGTTCAGGTCGAAGTGTACTGCCTTCACGAGTTCCTCTATCGCCTTGTCGCCGAGCCTGTCGAAGTTGCCTTTCAGGAAGCTCGAGACCTTCCTTTCGCTGGAGTACTTTGCTAGTGTTACCATCTCGTCCACCTTCACTCCCTTCGGGTGGGGCTTCATCTCCATGGGCCGCGCTGGAATGTCCCTGTGCGTGCGCTTGAACACTATTTTCTCGCCGGATGGTTCTATCAGCGTTATCTGCGCGTGCGGGTTCGCGATTGCCGTCCTCCTAAGGTATTCGAGGGGCGCCTGCTCGGAGTTAACGTACTTAACACCCTTGAATTTCGCCCTTATCATCGTGCCCTTGAAGTCCTTGTTCACCTCTGTAAGGTTCGCGATCTTCGGTTCGTTGTTCTTCGGGTCTATTGTAATGTCAAGGCTAATTGGTTTTCCCTTTCCCGTGCCAGTAATGACCTGCACTACCTTTCCGGTTGTGATTTGGGAGAGCATGGTGACCCCAGAAGCGCCGATACCTTGTTGCCCACGCATCTGTACCATCCTGTGGAACTTCGTTCCGGCCAAGATTTTTCCGAGCGCTTTCCCTACAGTTTCTTTTGTGAGGCCCGGGCCGTTGTCCTTCGCCGTGACTTCGTAGTACTCTTCTCCAAGTTCCTTAATCTGGATTTCGATGTCCGGCAGAATCTTTGCTTCCTCGCAGGCGTCAAGTGAATTGGTGGTATACTCGTGCACAATGGTCGTAAGGGTCTTGATTTTGCCAGTTAGGCCAAGCATCTGCATGTTCTTCTTGAAGAACTCCGCGACCGAGTGCTCCTTGAACTCCTTCGCGATTTCCTCCGCGGTGAGACCCTTCTCCGCCTTGCCCTCTGTAGACGCCTGCACGGCTTCTTCGTTTTCCTTTGCCTCTTTTGTCATCTCATTCACCAAAAAATTGGAATAATTTTTAAACCCGTCAGCACCTACCGCTGGTTTTTTTTGCCAGAATTACCATGCCTATTTGAGGAAGAAATTGTCATACAACTGAAATTCTTAAAGAGTTTGAATCCAATATCTGGCTCTTTACGCTAGAGCGACTTCCACATTTGTCATTATTTTATGGAGTCGCCTCTTTTTTAGTTCATCAATTACAGCTGCGGATAAGCATTCAATGTGGAGTTCTAATGCCTGTTGCAGGACGGAACATGGATATATAAAAAGGTGTCTAGATGAAAATGTCGTTAAAGTCCAGAAAAGAAATAATCAAGGCTCTTGGAAAAAATGGCTTTGTCATGGTTCGAAAAAAGGCAGCCATGTGCACATGACAAAACCCACAGAAGAATAGATACTTCATGTAACTGTTCTAGTTCACAGTAACAAGGACATAAATCCCTTTGTATTCAAGTCAATCGTTAGGCAAGCCGGAATGACAACAGAAGAACTCGCAAAACTTCTGGAACAAAAAAGCGAGTAAAAATATACCCAACAACTGCCATCTCAAAGCTCAAACCTTTCCTGGCTCGCCCTTCTCTCTAGAGAGTGGAAGACTCCTTCGTGCCCCGCGCCCAAGAGAAGCTTCCTAACTGCCTTCGATGCCTTGTCCACTTCATCCTGTGTGCCTATGATTCCCACGGTCTTGCCGTAAACCGAGATGTTCGCGCCGGTGTCGCGCTCAATCCTCTCCCTCGCGGCGCCGTGCTCGCCTATGACACGCCCGCGCTTCGCCTTCATTGCGCTCTCGTTCTTGCCAGTGAACTCCGGTATCTCTATGAGCTCAAAAACTATTTCATCAGAAAGCAAGCGTAGCGCGTGCTCCGGCGAAAAGCCCCGCCCAATACCCTTTACTATCTTGATGGCCTTCCAGTACTTGAGAGGGTCGCCTTTTGCCGCGATTTCGACCTCTCCTTCAGAGCTGTCAATTGTTATTTCTGTTTCCGTGAACTTCTCTATCCACTGCTTGGTCTCGCCGTGCCTACCGATGATCACCCCTATGCGGTCATGTGGAATCATCACGACTTCCGATTGTTCCATCACATTCATACTAGCCATAAATGACCCACACCGCTTTTAGCGTTTTCCTTTCGTAAGCTCTTCCTTGCGCTCCTTCACCATCGTGTACATTTCCTCATAGCTTGTGGGGAGCCCGGCCTTTGTGAAGTAATTGGCCACGTTGCGCACGTCCCGCTCGTAAAAGTCGCGTGCGTTCGGGTGCCTTGTCAGTAACCCCTGCGCAAAATCAATCATAACTATTCTCTTCCCCTTTGCGCAACCCGTTGATTTTCCCACGGGCCGCCCGGGTCCGAGCTCGACAAGTATGTTGTACTCAGAAAGGTCGGCGTGCACTAAGCCTGCGAGGTAGAGCCCAGCCATGAAATTCGTGATTTGGCTACGGTAGGATTCGAGCTCCTTTTTGGAGGGCTTTATGTCCTTTAGCCGCGGACTGCCTTCCTGCCCGGTCCCGATAAATTCCATCACAAGAACGTTCTCCCTGAAGCCGAGCGGTAGCGGCACGGCAAGCCTTGCCTTGCTTGCAATCAGCAGGTTTTTGTACTCTTTGCGCGTCCATGCAAGAACGAGCGAGCGCCTGTCATGCGGGAGACCCTTGAAACGGATGTCGCCTGCGATATAATCGTTCATGCGCCTGAAATCGGAGGTCTCTTTCTTGAATATTTTCACCGCGCGCTTGTTCCCATTTGTGTCGCGCGCAACAAAAACATGTGCTTCCTTACCCGTGCTGATGATGTGTTCCAGGACATCAAAGAGCCCTTTCTGTGCGAGTGCCTGCACAGCATCAAGAGTCTGGGCATCGAACACTTTCTGGAAGGTGCGACGGTCGCGCTGGTCCTCTATGCGCCTGGCAAGCAGCTCCTCGCTGAACCCGTCAAAGGGCGCCTCATTTTCCTGCTTCACAAGGCCTTCTTCATCGTCCCCTTCATTGCCAGGGGAAAAAGGCTTCCTTTCTTCGGGCTTCATAAAAAGAATGAGTTTCCCGGGATTTAACCCTTCACACCGGAAGGTTCTTCAGGTAACCCCTCCTCTTGAGGTTCTCCACCTGCATCCCCAAAAAGCGCCACACTACATCTGCCTTAGTCGGCTGGAAGTCCCAGAGCTTGATGATGACAATGTCCCTCTCGCGCAGCCACGTCCTCTTCTTCATTTTCCCCGGAATCCTGCAGCCCCTTTCCTTGCCGTCCTCTGAGAGCACTTTGACCTGGTTCGAGCCCTGCAGCTGCATCACGATGCCGAACATCTCGAGGTTTTCCCTCCGGGGGAGCCTAAGCCTGAATGTTGGCTGTTCAGCGCCCTCAGGCGCTTTCGCGGTCTCGCCGCTTGCCTGCCACTCTGGCTTAGCTTCTTCCAAACACACTACACCCCTAAATATGACTCTTCAAGTTTAACTTTGTGAATTCATTGCCTATAGCCTGACTATCACGGCGTGCTCAACACCGCATAACCTGATTACGTCTCGTTCGGTTATTAAACCCTCTTTCAGCGCCACCCCGACGCTTTTCCTACCGAGGAGGTTGATGCTACTTGCCTCCCTGAGCATCCAAGCCATTTCGCCTTCACCGACCTTTTTGCCCATGTAATAAGCCTCTGAAACATTGACCCGGAGGTCGTTGTCCTCCAGAGTCTTCCCGAGGATTTCCTCGTCGCAGCACGCGAGCACGGAATCGCTGCCAACTGAATGTGACTTGCAGTACAAGACTCCCGACCTTCAAAGCTTCCTTATCGCGCTCATAGCCCCGCAGGCAGTGCACTTCAGGACCTTGACGCCGTTGCGTTCAATTATCTGCGTGTCGGGCTTCTTGCACTCGTGGCACAGAACGTACTCGTTGAGGTAGTTTGCCCACAGCCTGTTTATGTTTTCGGCAAAGAATTTGCCGTTGAGGACGAGCTTGCCTTCCTCTATAGTTGCGGCAGTTGCCGTTTCCTTGGTGACGTACTTGTAGAACTGCTTCTCACCCCTCGCCACTGCCTTGAGAGCCTGGGAGAAGTTCCTTATGAGCGTCTTCTTGCCCTGCACGCTGATATCAAGCATCGGCAGCTCGAACCTCTCCATTGATGAGGTCTTCTCCGGCAGCATCATGTAGAGCCTGTCGAGCATCCTCTCGTATTCCATAATCAATCTTCCACCCTGAAAGGGTTTTAAATTGGCACTTCTTCACCCCTGCCTTCCGGCTTTGCCCATTGTCTAAAATCTGGTGCCATCCAATCCGGGCAGAAAAGCCAAATTTTCCGCCTTTGCCTGGAGGGCAATCAAATTCTGTCAAATTGCCACGGCAAGACATTCATGGCAATGGGTGTTTGGCGTTGAGCATTGGGATTTCGTGGCACCCCAAGCAACCATTTTTAACCTGAAGAGCCTTCTACTTCTGGTCGGCATGCCGAGGTGGAAAAACGCCTGGGCCGGGGCGGGGCAGAATGGGCAGCCTGCCGGCTGGGAGTCGCTGAAGAGCCTCGGTGCCCTTGCCCTAATCCTCGCGCTTTTCTACCTGATTTTCACGAACCATGGCATTGTGGAGGGCCTTGTCACCGGCTATGGCCTCCTCGGCCTTTTCATCGCCTCTATAATAGCCAATGCCACGGTCTTCCTGCCTCTCCCCATAGACCTCCTGCTCCTCGCAAGCGCAGAGTCGCTGGGCCTGAATGAAGTCCTTACTGTTGCTGTCGTGCTTGGGGCAGGGGCCGCCATCGGCGAGATGACCGCTTACATCACCGGCACCCTAGGCTCGAAGGCCATCAAGGAGCTCGGAGTGAAGGAGTTCGAGAATCTTGAGCAGATTCGCGTGAAAATAGGCAAGCAGGGAATGTGGTTCATCTTCCTCGGCGCGCTAATCCCGTTCCCGTTCGACCTGATTGGGATAAGCGCCGGCCTCATCCGCTACGACTGGAGGAGGTTCTTCTTAGCGGCTCTGCTCGGCAAGACGGGACGCTACATCGGGATAGGCATCGCCGGATACTTTGGCATAGGCGCTCTGAAGGCGCTCTTCGGGTTCGCGGCGTGAGGGCGCGATCGTGGCCAGATGGCTGATGTATCACTGTTGCGCGGCCTTTCCATTTGAAAATAGAGCTGTTTCCGCCTTATCATTTTCTGACTGCCCTGCACCCCTGAAAGTATTGTGGATAAAACCATAAATTGGCAACGCGTGGAAGAAAATTGAATGGCGGAGAACAAAAAAGGAACAAATCAATCAGCAGAATTCGCGCTCCGGGAGAACGACCATTCTCGGTAATCAAACGCACTTTTCATGGCGCACGTACTTTAGTAAAAACGCTTGCAAGAGTAAGCATCAAAGAAATGTTCAAAGCATTCGCATACAACCTCTACCAACTAGTCACACTCGAACGAAAAAAATGTCTAGCGTAAGCGACCGAAAAAAGTTGAGAAAATGAAGGAAAATACAAGGAGAAAAAGGAAAAAGAAGGCAAAATAAGGCATTTTCAAAAATGAGTTGAAAAAATCGCAGAAAAACAAGGGTTAATCATAACCCTCTATTTTTTTCGTCCACGAACACAATTCTTGGCTTGTTTGGTGAATCAGAAATTTCAAATGCACTTATGATTATCTTGTCCCCTTTCATGAATTTTCTGGCGGCTGCTCCGTTCAGGCATATTGTGCCCGAGCCTTCAGGTGCGGCCATTGCATAGGTCTCTATCCTTTCCCCGTTTGTTATGTTCCACACCTCGACTTTTTCGAATTCCACAAGGCCGGATCTTTTCATAAGTGAAGAATCTATTGAAATGCTGCCTTCATAGTTAAGGTCCGATTCAGTGACCGTGGCGCGGTGTATTTTAGACTTTAAAAAAATTTTCATCCAGCCACCTCATTGTCAAGCTCGTCATTTTCTTCGCAAGGGATTTCGAGGCTTTCACCGCAAACGCCAGAAAGAAAAAAATGTACGCTGTGTCCAGCCCGAATTTTGTCACCCAAATGCCAAACAGAAGCCCAAGCCCCGCGACGTAGAAAAATTCGTTTTTCCGGGCTTCGGTGATTTTAATCGTTTTCAACTGTACCATTTTCTCCCCCCTTTCATTTGTGCGCTATGAAAATGTCGTAATGGTCCTCGCCCCTTATTTTGACGTATTTGTCTACTTTCGAAAAGCCAGCAGAATGGAGCATTTCTTCGAGTTCTTCATGGTCCAAAAGGTAACTTTTCAGCGAATGGCTTTGCTTGCCCACCACAGAACCATTCCTCCATTCAAGCAGCTGAGGATTCCAACTCCTGACCTTGTTCTTTTTGTCATGACCCATAAGCCAGACAAGGCTGTACTCTATGCCGTTAATTTTCTTTTTCCCAAACTGCTTGCATATGCTGCCAAAGGGATTTTCAAATTCCTTTCTTGAGGTTGTGTCAATGTAGCAAAATCCGCCTTCTTTTAAGACATTATAAAAATTCTTCAATGCGATTCCCAACTCTGCTTTCGCTTTCGCTGGGTTTACCGTGTTTTTTCCCCAGGAATCTACATATACTAAGGAATTCCCAATGCAGAGGACGCAGTCGAATTCCTCCTTGAAGTGCCTGTCCAGCTCCTGCCACTTTATGTTTTGGACCGTCGCATCAAACCCGTACTTTTGGATTTTTTCCCTAGCCTTGCCAATCATCTCTTTGCTGCCGTCTGAAAGGACCACCGAGAAATCCTGTTCAGGGAGCAAGTGTACCGCCGGAAACCCTGTCCCGCAGGCGCAGTCAAGGACTCTTTTCACTTTGTTTTGTTTTAGGAATTCCACAAGGCCCTCCGCGTATTCCTTTGGATAGAGGAAATCCAGGCAGATATCCCAGGTGTTTGCCAAATCCAATGTTTCCATATGACATACGCTTCATATTAGCTTAATCTAAATTTAGTAATAAAAATCGGTCAAAATGATATATTTATATTGCCTTTTAGCTACAATGGTTAAAATGGGTGAAATCTTCCAATCCGGGGAAAATAAGGCCACCGTTGATAATGTGGATAAATTGCTTATTCACGCTTTGGACCGAAATTCTAGGCGCTCTAACTCTGAAATAGCCAAGGAGATAAGGGTAAAGAAGAACCTCGTGGGTTACAGGATAAAAAAGATGGTTGACGATGAAATAATCCTCGGCTTCTACTCGGTGGTTGATACCACTGCCCTCGGCTTTGAAGGCTACAGGGTTTATCTGAAATGGCAATACATCAGTCCTGAAAAGGAAAAAGAAATCATGGATTTTTTTATAAATGCCGACAGCACATGGTGGGTCGGAAGCATAGAAGGCGAGTGGGACGCCGGCGTACTCCTATGGGTGAAAAATGCCTATAAATTCAGGGAGTTCTGGCTTGGATTAATGGAAAAATATCAGAAGCACATCCTGAAGTATCTTGTGTGCGTTTACACGAAGGTCTACGATTTCAGCTATGCGTTTGTTTTGCCAAAAGAAAAGCTCGAAAAAAAGGCAGTTGAAGTCGGATTCGGTAACAAAATTGAAATAACCGGGACGCAAGAAAAGATTTTGAAGGTAATCTCCGGGAATGCGCGGATGCCTACTGTTGAAATATCGGCAAAACTCTGGCTAACACCGATGATTGTAAAGCACAACCTGAAAAAACTCCTGAAACTGCAGGTAATCAAAGGTTTCAGGGTAAGGCTCAACATGGATAAATTAGGATACACCTATTACAAAATAAATTTCTGGCTAAAGGACAGGTCAAGGTACAAAGAGATAATGAGTTACGCCCACGCTCATCCTAACATCATTTACGTGAACGAAACAATCGGATATGCAGACTTCGAGGCCGAGCTCTTGGCGGAACGGCATTCAAAGTTCCGAGAAATACTGGAAGAGATGTCCACGATATTTGGAAACACCATCAAGGAAAAAAATTACTTTGTTTACAAAAAGATTCACAAGATTAAATATTATTGATTGCACCAAAATTGTGTGCCGGCATCGCAATTGCCATGATTTTCTGATCGCCTCTCTATTTCTGGTGCGATTTTTCTTCCATACCATTTCAGGTGGCTAGTTGCCGTACTCCTGCATTTTCATATTGTGCCAGCAACTCTCATCAGCCCGAAAACAATCGCCATCAGGCAGGCCTGCATCGGCAGCGCGGGCAGCGCAGTGCCTTCCTTTTTCGACACCTGAAGGACAGTGAAGAGGAGGCCCATTAGCGAGGCAGCAAGGACGGCTGCAGCCGGCGCAAAAGCCAGTGGCGCCAGGTAAATTTTCTGAGCAGCCGCGAGCACGCTCACGGCGAACGCCAGGGGCACGACCATGTCGCCTGTGCCTAATTCAAACTGGTGCCCTTTCACACGCTTTATCTTTGAGTCTGCAGCTCCCCATCGTAATCCACGCTTAAGCCGCCCCTTGCCCTTGGCATAATTTTCGTTTTGTGCGGATGCCGATTTTGTGGTAGGCATCGCGTAGGTGAATGCGAGGTTCTTTTTTGTGAGGCTCTTCGCCAGCACGACCATGTGCCTTGTCTTGAACACCGCGATGTAGTCATACGCCGCCATGAGCAGCAGGAACACTACAATCGGCAGCACCCCTATGCTCGCGCCTATCAGTGCCCCCGCCCCTGCAGCCGCAACTGTGCTTGAAACATTCCTGAGAAGCACGTTCCCCTCCCACAAGGCCCTCGCGGCCACAAGGCCACCGCCAAGTGCAAGCATGGCAAGGTCATCGAGGCCGAAGGGAAGGAGGACAATGAGGGAGGAGCCGAAGATTGCGAGCGCCTCAAGGCCCTTTAGGATGATGAAGAGGATGTTTTCGCTGGCGAGCCTTATTATTATGAGTAGCACAGCGGTGAAGCCGAGAATCCATGCTATAAGACCCAGGCCGTTCTCCACAGCATCGGGATTGTCGCTGACAATGATCGTGCGGATGTCCTGTGAGATTAGGTAGTTTCCCACGAAGAGGCCGAGGCCCTGCGTGAGCACGAAGAACAGGATTAGCTGTGAGAGGAGCTGAGTGTTCATGCACTACACGCTGACCAAAGGGATTAAAGAATAAACAAGTCGCCACGCAGGAGTTCGTTATTGTCCCTCATGGAATATCCTTCTCCCGATACGCAGCACCGTCGCCCCTTCCTCTATCGCGACCCTGTAGTCGTTGCTCATGCCCATGCTCAGGTGGTGCAAATTGAGGTGCTCTTTGATGTCATACAATTTCTGGAAGCATTTGCGCACCACCTCCATGTCCTGCGTGAGCGGCGCCATCGTCATGAGGCCGATGAATTTCACGTTCTCATAGGGAAGGTTCTTCATGGTAGTCAGAAGCGATTCGACCTCCTGCGGCTTCATACCGTGCTTTTGGGGCTCGCCGGAGGTGTTCACCTGCAGGAAGATGTTCTGCACCTTGCCAATGTCGAGCGCAGCGTAATGGATTTTGCGGAGCAGCGAGAGCGAGTCAACGGAGTGGATGTAATCCGCCATCTCCACCACGCTCTTTACTTTGTTCCCCTGTAAATGGCCTATGAAGTGGATGTCCGGCCGCGGCTTCAGGGCCGATAGTGAGTGGAATTTCTCCGCGAGTTCCTGCTCCCTGTTCTCGCCGAAGTCGGAAATGCCACAGGCGTGAGCCTGTTTTATTGTTGCCAAAGGCTCGCCTTTCGAGACAGCGACGATTGTTATTTCACCGGGCTTTCTGCGCACGCGCTCGCACACCTGCGCAATATCTGCTCGCAGTGAGGAGATGTTTTCCTTGATGGGCTTCAAATTTCCACCAGCCTCATCCCGAATCTCCTGAGCCTCTCGAAGTGTTTTTTGTTGAAGCTCGCTAGTGCAAGGTCGTTGTCAATGCACATCGCACCTATAAAGATGTCCTTGATGTCAAGCAAATCCCCTGTGGCTTTCATTTCCCTGTGCATGTCTGCCGCCCTCTTTGCCGCGCTTTCGCTCAGATGCACTATAGGCATTTTGCTGAGATATTGTTCTGTTTGGTCGCCCAGAGTTCTTCCTTGCCAGATTTCGAACACGTTTATTACGGTTGTGCAGTATACGGTTTTAACCGAATTGAGCAGGCTTATGGCGCGCTTATCGTTTTTCAGTACACCAATCAGCACGTCGGAGTCTAGGCATATTTTTTCGTCCATTTCTTCCATTCTTTGCCCAGCTCCTTGATTTTTTTCTCGTCAACCCCGCCCTTGCCGGCAAATGCCAGAATTGCATCCCTGTTGCTTTCTTTTTTTCCCAGCGCATTCCTTATGACCATCGAAAAGCTGTCCTCTTTGCCCTTCCTCGCCGTGAGTTCCTCGTACACGTCATCCGCCACGCTAATTAGCCTTGCCATCTATGAAAACCCCTTATATTTGTATACCATATTTTCACCTAATTATTGCCTTTTTGGACAGCCATCTATCCGTACATGAAAGCTTACACAAGGG
>SBBR01000073.1 GCA_005239615.1 archaeon | reverse complement strand
CCGGCGAAGGGTTCTTTTCCTTCCTTGCCTCGAATGCGCGGTTCTCGAATTCAGTTGCCGCGCCGAATGGGTCTTTGCTGTAAAGGTCGATTGTATATACTGTCCTAGCTAGGGTTTCGGCGCTCAGGATTCCTTTGAAGGAGCTTCTCGCGATTTCGGCTATCCATATTTTTGCCTTGTCAGGCAGCCTGTCGAACTTCTTCCCGACTTTTGCGAACCTTGCCTTGCCCCTCCCGTCCCTTGCCAATTCAATGCGTGCGAGGTCTGAAGGGTCGGGGAGCCTAAGTTTCTGGAAAGTCTGCGCCCTCGCGCCAATCCTCTGGGCGAGCTTGGCATCATAGCTTGCTTTCAGACCTAAACCCAATGTCGAAAGCCCGACGAGCCCGGCGATTGCTAAGGCTGTAGTGCGTTTCTTGTTCTTGTACGCCCACGCAGAAAGCTTCCAAGTCACAGGCGATATTAAATTCACAAGCTTCATGACTGGATGGCTTTTCCTGACATTTCTGGCAGAAGGGCTTTGTGGTACAGTTATATAATCTCTCGGCCGTTCAGGTGCCTTAATCCCGAACGCGTCCCGGAATTGTCTGAAAGGCCTGATCATCTTTCTGCCAAAGTAAGTAGGCTTCAGGTTGTATATAATGCTTTTGGGGTGTCTGGCCTGGTCAGTGCAGGCGATTTTCAGGATTTTGTTTAAGGTGCAAGGTTTCACTCCCTTTTTTATTTTTTCTTAGCTGTCTTCTCCTCCCTGGCGAGCCCGTTGCAGTAGGAAACAAACCCGTAGTGTATGAGAAGCTCAGGGTACATTTCCCTGAGGCTGTTCCGCAGGCCTCCCATTTCCGCTGCTGCGGTAGTGCCTTGGAAGCTGTCTGATGTCTTCCTTACATTGGTCCTCAGGAACCTTTCCCTTTCGGCCTCAAGCTCCTTCAGCCTCACCTCAACCCTTGCAACCGATTTCCTGAGCCTCTCTGTACTGTCGTGATGGCGGCTGTGCTCTAGTATTATGCCGATTGCCTTCACGAGCCTTTCCTCAGGGCCAAGTCACTTCCTCAGGTAAATCTCCCCCAACTCGCTGATTTTGTTCATTGTCCTTGGGGTAAGCCCCGGCCTCGGGTTGCGGGAGAGATATACTGTCCAGGCCCTTGATTCAGCCACCTTCTGTGCCCTGAGCGAAGCCCCTATTAATGTCTCGGATTCCGTCCTGTTGAGGTGGGACTTTGACAGAAGGGTCGCGACCACTGCCGCTGTCGGTCGGCCTTCGGGTGTGGTCCCTGGTCGGCTATCGGGACAAGATATTTAATGCCTTTTGGAAGGGTTTATATCGAGGTTTTTGGTTGCGCAGGACACACACTTGCGGGGAGCTCACCGCGGGAAATGCAGGCAAGGGTGTCGTGCTCTGCGGCTGGGTTGACACAAGGCGCGACCATGGCGGTCTGACATTCATCGACCTGCGCGACCGCTACGGAATTACTCAGGTTGTGCTAAACCCTGAGAAGAACAGGGTCGCGCACGAAGCCGGGAAAGGCCTGCACCGAGAATCAGTCATTGAGGTTTCGGGTACAGTGAAGAAGAGGCCGATGGGCACTGAGAACAAGAAGTGGGTGACCGGCGAGGTTGAGGTCGAGGCGGAGTCGCTAAAAGTCATCACGAGTGCCCTCCCGCTCCCGATTGAGATTTCCGACCACGCGCAGTCAAGCGAGGAGACAAACCTCAGGTATCGCTACCTCGACCTCCGCAACCCGGAAATGCAGAGAAAGATAATCCTGCGCCACAAAATCGTGAAGCTCGTGCGCGACTTCTATGACGAGAACAATTTCGTGGAAATAGAGACGCCAATCCTCGCGAAGAGCACTCCAGAAGGGGCGCGCGATTACCTGGTGCCTAGCAGGGTGCACCCAGGCCATTTCTATGCCTTGCCACAGAGCCCACAGATATTCAAGCAGCTACTGATGGTTGCTGGCTTTGACCGCTACTTCCAGATTGCGCGGTGCTTTCGCGACGAGGACCTTCGAGCGGACAGACAGCCCGAGTTCACGCAGATTGACGTTGAAATGAGTTTCGTTGGCGAGGAGGACGTAATGGAGGTACACGAGCGCCTCATGCAACGCATCTTCAAGGAATTTCTGGGCGTTAAACTCAAGCTTCCCTTCCCACGCCTCACTTACGAAGAAGCCATTGCGCACTACGGTATTGATAAACCCGACACGCGGTTCGGCCTAGAGCTCGTTGACGTCACTTCATTGCTCTCCAAGGGCTCCTTCAACGCCTTCAATTCGGTCGTGAAGGACGGCGGCATAATCAAGGCAATAGCCGTGGATGGCAAGGCGGATTTCTCCCGCGCAGAACTCTCCACCCTGGAGGATTTCGTGAAAATCTACAAGGCGAAAGGCCTCGCGCACCTCAAAATAGGCGACAGTGGCAAGGTCGAGGGGCCGGTCGCGAAGTTCTTCGACGAGAAAATTCTGCACGAGCTCGTGAAGAAAATGTCCGCCAAAAAAGGCGACCTTGTCCTTGTTTGCGCAGGGCCTGCAAAAGTGGTGAACGATTCCCTCGGCTTCCTGCGAAACCACCTCGCGCAAAAGCTCGGCCTCATAAAGCCCGGCACCTACAACCTGTTGTGGGTGACTGACTTCCCCATGTTCGAGTGGGGTGAGGAGGAGCAGAGAATCCAGGCGATGCACCACCCGTTCACCTCGCCAAAAATTGAGGACCTTCCGCTCATAGAAAAGGAGCCGCTCAAAATACGCGCAAAGGCGTACGATTTGGTGCTGAACGGCGTAGAAATCGGGGGAGGCAGCATCAGGATTCATTCTTCGGAGGTACAGAGCCGCGTGTTCAGGGCGCTGGGCATTTCGGATGAGGCGGCGAAGGAAAAATTCGGTTTCATGCTGGAAGCGTTCAAGTATGGTGCTCCTCCCCACGGCGGCATCGCATTCGGCCTTGACCGCCTCATAATGCTCTTGGTGGGCGGAGAGAGCATCCGCGATGTCATTGCCTTTCCCAAGAACAAGGCAGCGATTTCGCTGATGGATGGCTCGCCCTCTCCGGTTGATGAGAAGCAATTGAGGGAGCTAAAACTAAGGGTAGAGTTGGATAAATGACTTTATATCAAGCCGCGAAAGTTTTGTGGTTTTTTAGGCGGCTTGATAGATAGCAGACGTGAAAAATCACCCGATTATTTTCGCTGTCCGCTATAGTTTATGCTTATGTTGTTACGGGCCAGCTAGAATGACACTATTTTGGCTCACCTAGATTGTCATTTGT
>SBBR01000076.1 GCA_005239615.1 archaeon | reverse complement strand
GTTGTAATAGTGTCGGCAAAGGGCTGGAAGAATGGCCAAAAATGAGAATGAAAAGCACCCCCTCGAGGCAAGGAAGAGACCTTTCGCAGGGGGCGAGCGCATCGAGAAGACGAAAGTCGACCCGCTGGCAACTGACCTCTTCGATGAGGTTCTGGGTGGCACTCCTGCAAGAGGCACTAATTCCCGGAACGCCGCCGCTGATGTGAAGGCAGCAGCGCAAAAGGTTGCCGATGAGGTAATAGAGGATGAAGAGTCGCCTGCCGAGGCAAGGATTGATGAAGTTAACGACGAAGATGATGAGGATGGCGTGGAGGATGATGGCGATGAGGACACAGATGCCAACACTGTGGTGGAGAAGGCGACAAGCGAGAAAATGACGGCACATGAAGCAAAAACCGAAGAAGAGGAAGGTACTAGAGAAAGCAGAGAGGTTAAAGATGATGAAACATCGGGCGAAGAGGATGATGAAGAGAGAGATGGTGAAGAGGACGAAGAGGAGCCTGAAAGGAGCAGAGAAGAGCAGAAGAAAGAAAGCAAGAACGTGAACGAGGCAATGGAAGAGGCTGAGAGGAAATCCCACAAGAAGCCCGCAAAGCCCCACTCCAAAAAAGCCCAAAAGCCCGTTGCCGCACAGCGTGGAGAGGAGATTATTGAGGAAGATAAAATAGAAGAAACCGACGAGACAGTCGAAGGCGAAAATGCACAGGAAGTTGAGGCCTGGGAAGACGATTTTGACGACTGGGATGAGGACGCCTTCGGCACCGACACCGATGCAAAAGAGCCGGCCGAGCTGAAGGCAGCTGCACCGCCTGGGCGCGAGGAAATAAAGAATACTATCCTGTCAAAGGCCGCGGAGTTCGGGGAGGGGGATTCAGGGCAGTACGACCAGCAGGCCGAGAAGCTCTCATTCCTGTCCGATGCCGAAAAGAAAAGCGTTTTCATAGGGAGGAAAGCTAGCATCTTCAAGCGCTACGGTTACGAGGCCGCGTTGCACCTCGGCAGGGTGCAGGAAAAGGAGTTCGAGGACAACGAGGTTTTCCTCGACAGCCTCAATCCTCACGTGGTATTCGTGTGCGGCGCGCGCGGCTCGGGAAAATCCTATGTGCTCGGGGTGATTGCCGAGGAACTTGCCGAGAAGAACAGGAACGTCGGAATTATCGTCGTCGACCCAATCGGGGTTTTCTGGTCCATGAGATTCTCCAACAAAGAGGAGAAGGAGCTTGAGAAGCTCAAGGAATGGGGCCTCGAGCCGAAAGGCCTGAGTAACCTCAAGGTTTTCATCCCCGAAGGCATCAAATCCCAGGTGCCGAAGTCTACCTATGACGCCGGGTTTGCTATACAGCCGTCGCTTCTAACTGGCGAGGACTGGGCGCTCACCTTCGGCGTCGACAGGTTCTCTGTTTCCGGGCTGCTGCTGGACAAGGTGCTGAAGAAGGTCGAGAAGGGCTACCGGAAAATCGACGAGGACAAGGATGGGAAAAGCAGGGAAACCAAGGTCGAGGCGAAGGGCAGGCACTACTCTCTCGACGACCTCATAGAGTGCCTCGAAACCGATTCGGAGCTTAATAGCAGGGAAAAGGGATACAAGCAGGATTCCATCAGAGCCATCATAAGCAGGTTCGAAGCGGCAAAGTCGTGGGGAATCTTCAGCGACAATGGAACACCCCTGCGCGAGTTCTCCAAGGAGGGGCAGCTCACAATCCTAGACACATCCTTTCTGGAGGACAACGTCACGGCGCTGGTTATCGGGATACTCGCGAGGAGGCTGCTCGCTGCGAGGAAAATCTCCACGAGGAAGGAGGCATCGAACAAGTTCAAGAGCCTCACTATGGACGAGCTGCTTGAGCTCGAGGTGCCCCCGACATGGCTCTTTATTGACGAGGCCCACACACTCATACCCAGCGGGAACGAGGTTACGGCAGCGACAGCAGGCCTTATTGAGTATGTGAAGCAGGGGAGAAGGCCAGGCCTCTCGCTGGTTTTTGCGACACAGCAGCCCTCGGCAATCAACACGAAGGTGCTCTCGCAGCTTGACGTGATAATGACGCACAAGCTGATTTTTGATGATGACATAAAGGCGGTTTTCAAGCGCACTCCAACAATCATACCCCGAAAATACAGGGCTCCAAACTTCATCAAGACACTGCCCGTGGGCGTTGCTCTCACAGGAGACCGCAGGGAGGAGACGAGCCGCGCATTCGTTATGGGGATACGCCCGCGCAAGAGCCAGCACGAGGGAAGGGACGCTGAAACCACCGGCCTATCTGAGGGCATGGAAGAGAGACAGGTCGAAAAAATCGCCAATGAGATGCTTCTAAAGCGCGTCAAGGAGGATGGGTTTGTCGACTTGGAAATGGCAAGGCTTGCGATTGAAACCCTTAACAGCCGATACAACACAAGGCTCGACCCAGAAAAAATAATCGCCGCGGTATCCGCGCCCGGAATAATAGTTGGTGCGGACGGCATCATGACGGAAAGGGCGAGGGCAAAGCGCGAGACAAAAGAGGCGGCCGGGGCAAAGCCAAAACTTGGGATGGCAAGCGAGGACAACGAGGGGGTGTTGGAACAGGAAGAGGATGAAATGGCGCAGGCGCTGGAGGCCGAGGTTACACAAGAGGCTGATGCACAAAAATCCAGCCTGTTCCCGATAAAGCGCCACGAAGCCGGACAGGAAAATCAGGCCCAGGGCAGGGCTGCCATTGAGCTTCTTGCCCTCCCGCATAGGATTGACGAGGCTTACGCGAAAAGGATAGTCGAATCCGTTAGGGTGAAAAAGGTCCTTGGTTTTTTTGGCAGGTCGGAAAACGTCGAGTCCTTGCGCCTTAAGTACATACCGATATGGAGGATGAAGTTCGACGCGATGACGCCGCGCAAGGAATTCATCTCGCGCGAATGCTTCATCAACTCCATGACGGGCGAGTTCATACACTTCCACAACGGCCAATTCCTCGAATCAAAAGGCCTTCGGGACATTTCGCAGGCAGGGGAGGACGAGGCGCTGGTCCTCAAGGCGCTGTCCGGAAAGGAGCTGCTGCTCGAGGAGCTCATGGCAAAGACGGAAATGGATGATGCCCGCTGTCACAGGCTGCTGCAGAAGCTCATGGAAAAAAAGCTAGTGGAAAAGCTTACTGACAAGAAAAGCGGGAAGACAGTATATTTACTCAGGAACAGACTTGACCTCCCGCCGAATGAGAGGCACGAGATGCTCAGCTCCCTTGCCCAGCTCCCTTTTGTGAAGGCCGAGGCACTAAATGTCGAGAAGGAGGTATTTAGTAAGGAAGAGGCAGCGAAGGCCGTGCGGAAGCTCTGGAACGGGGTAATGATAAAGCGCGTCGAAGAGCTCTACAAGCCCGTGTGGCACGCAGTGCTCGGCTCGGAAGGGAAAATCAGGAACGTGCTGGTTGATGCGGTGAACGGGAAGATAATTTGAAAATAGCTGCCACAACCGACAAAAGAGGCTTGACGCAAAAGCGGCCTGAAATCAGGCAAAAATCCTTACAGGCACGGGATAGCAAGATTTATATTAAATTTAACTGTTAATCTGCTTGTGCTTCAAGCAATAAAGAATACAGTTCTGCTGATGCGACCATATTCTATGCCAAATATTATCGCACTTGCAATTTTGGCAAATGTTTTTGCATTAGGTAAGCTAATTCTTGACGAAACACTGCTTCGAGACGCAGCAATAGGTGTTTTAGTATGGATTCTCACAGTTTTTTTGCTTGAAATGTTCCACATGAAAATCGATAATCGAAAAGTATCCCTACTAACTTTTATTTTTAGCTTGCTTGTAGTAATAATCCTTCTTTACCAAAACATATATGCGCTTCTGATATTATGCTTACTCCTGTTTTTCGACTTTATATACAGTTTAAAGACAAAAAACTGGTTTTTGAGCCCGTTTGTCTTCATTTTCCGAGGATGTGCTGAAATCGGCATTCTATCAATAATCCTGATATTACATAATCAAAATCCAATTGATGCAAAATACTTTCTTCTATTGGCACCAGTTTTTTTCATCACAGTTTCCCGAAACATGATTGGAGACATTCGAGACATAGAACGTGACAGATATACTTTTCCTAAAAAATTTGGAATTACTACAGCATATGCCGTGTCAGCGACATTATTGCTTGTCGCGTTTTTGCTTTTGCAAGATTTTTTCTTGATTTTTCCATTGACTCCGGCTTTTTTAATGCTACTTCTTCGCTGGAATGCATACTTCACTCATTCCTTTTTCGTTGTAAGCACACTATTCTTCACTATCAACTATTCAGCTCACCTAATTGGATACAATTCAATACTGATATTCTTGCTATTCCTTGGCTTTTTATTATACTTTACTTATGGAGCGGTTCCACGAAAATCTGGGGAAGGAACTGCCACAATATAGGAACAGTGATATGTTTGCTTTCTAAACTAGAAATTTTCCTGAAACTACTTTTTGATACCAGATTCAGAATGGATGCCAAGGCCTTCCAAGCAAGCTCGCCAGAATTTGTTTATCGTGCTTGGAACCTGCTAAAAGAACTAAATTTAAAGAGAGACTTTGAAAATGGCATCACAATTTCTTCGTTAAAAAGAAAAGGAATCAAACACGAAAGAATGCTTTCATGCATGCTAGACCTTTTAGTTGGCCAAGGCATTCTAAAATTTGAAAATCACAAATATTATTTTGTTAAAGAACCAAAACCAATCACCAAAGAACAGTTTTCCTACTTGCAAAAACATTACCCTGGGTCCACTGAATGGGCCGACTTTGTAACCGCTAGAGCCAGAAAAACCTTATTGTCAGGCAAACCGCCAAAAGATACGGGCTTTGAAGGTGAAGAAAGCCTAAGACTTTGGGACGCTATCATGCAAGAATCCCCACACTCATTCCGCAAAATGGCAATAGAAAAAATGCTATCAAAGGTAAAACCAAATGCCAGCATTTTAGACTTGGGCTGCGGTGGGGGAATAGGTTTGAAAACCATTCTGCAAAACGCAAAAAAAGACATTTTTCTAGACGGTGCTGAAGTCAGTTCAGAATACCTAGAAAAAGCCAAGAATCAAATAAAAAAAATGAGCGGACATGCAAAAAACAAATTATTAAAGCGTAACTTAGAACGCGTAAAACTAATTCACTACGACAAAAAAGACTTTGTGCCAAAAGGAAAAAAATATGACGCCGTTTTCATATCAATTGTCCTGAACCACCTTATAGAAAACCAACGCGAAAAACTATTCCAAGAAATCAAAGAAATCCTAAAACCAAACGGCTTTCTAGTTGTTTTTCAATTAATTCACCAATCCAAGTTCGAGCGAAACCCAATTTGCTGGCTAATGCACACAATACCCTCACATCATGAATACCCGTTCAAAGAACGTCATCTAAAAAGCATTAAAAACCAATTCGGAAAAGTAAAAGAACATTTAAATGGTATAATCGTAGAAGCTAGTCGTTAGTCAAACTCACTCTGAAAATAAGAGGTTCAAAAAACCTTCAGAAATGTCGCTTTCAACAAGCTTCAACTCAACTTTCCTATCTTGCATGATAGAAAAAAAACCTGACAATATGCCTCGAAACACTATAAAGTCAATTCCACTGCAAAAATAAGTCCAAGGCGCTTTCCTGATATTCACCAAAAACTTTTTGTCCTTAAAAAAAACAGTCAGGTCTCCCCACCCAAATGCTGTGAAAATGTCCATCACAAAACTATTGGTTAAAGATTTTTTAAAATCCAACGCGATTTCCTTGCCTGTTTCATAAGAGGCTTCGAAAAAAACATTTTTCATATTAGGGTTTTCCCCCAGTTCATTCTCCAACAAATGTAAGCCGCTTATCTCGAAAATAAAATACCTTTTAGAGTTGCTGGCAATGATGCCGTGGTTAAAACTGAATAAACCTGAATCAATGAAATTCATGAAAGAATAAGAAGAGTTTTCGGTTGGCCTAATTTGATTCATTGCAATATAATCGTCACCAACTTGATTTTCTAAAACATTAGTTTCAATAAAAAAATCAAGCCCTTCGCGTTTTAACTCGCTAGAGGGCGCACAAATGATTTTACATTCCTTGGCTCCGCTTCCTTGGCAACTAGTCTTGACCCCTTCAATGGTCTTGTTATCCAAAATGTATGCAATCATACCAGAAACTGCGCCCAAAGGCAAAAAATAACCGTAACCAAGTTTACTGCAAACCACAAAATCTTTGGCAGTATAACTAACCTCGCTTTTCGATAAATCTACGACGCTTGAAATGTTGCTCGAATAAGTGCCCTCAATAAACTTGTCAACCATGTGCAAATATTCTGAAATACGATTATCCGCAAG
>SBBR01000091.1 GCA_005239615.1 archaeon | reverse complement strand
GTCGTCGGCAATTTTCTCAGATACAATTTCGATTGGGGAGAGCCAGAATGACACTCCTATGTCTATGCCGGAGAGGTTCCTGACCTCGCCAAGCACATAGTTGAACGCTTTTTCGGCGGCTGCCGGAAAATCCTTTTCAAATCTGTAGCCTTCGCCTGCGAAGCTCTGGGCAAGGGACTGTACTGTAAGGTCGTCCTTCGAGACCATTGCCTTTATTTCCCCTACAGTCTTCCTTTCCCGCTCATTAATCACTTCCGCGTAGCGGCCGAGTATCACGCTGTAAAGCCGCAAGAGGTTCTCCTCTTCGGACACTTGAGCTGTTGTTCTGCTATGGCCTGCAAGCTCGAACTGGCGCTTTACCTCTGTGAGCTCCCTTCTCAGCCGGGAGTTCTCGAGCTCCAACTCTACGTAGCTCTTGCCGGAAAGGTTCGCCAGACTGCTCTTCAGCTCCTTTATCTGCGAGAAATAAGTTTCCTTTAGCTTTGTGTCCTTCTCCTCGCCATAGCTGCGCTCAAGTGCGCTTATGCTCTTGAGGAAATTCTTCTCAGCGCCCGTCTTCCTGAGCGCATACTTCTGCGGCGCCTCGAACATGGGAATCTATACATAATTCTTTCGGAAAATGCTAAAAACCTATGCAAAGACCCCTTGAAAGCCCCTAATTCGCTTATTGACGGAAAAATGCATTTGTTGTTTTGTTTTTGCCTGCAATTTAGAGGCTAGAGTATGACGGCCCAAGCACATGACAACTCAGGGCTTTCGAATTACGAGGCGGGCAATCGCACTGAGCACCACGGGCTAAAGCCCAGCGAAGCATTTTCCGTCAACGGAAATTCCCGCAGGGATTTGGGTTGGCGGGGCCTCACAAGCTACCGCCAACAGCAACGCGTTGACAAAAGAGAAAGATTTGGGGTTTTCTGAGCTTGTCAACGCGTTGAAAGGATCCCGAGCATAAACCTCGCCATCAATGGCGAGAGGTCCTTTTTGGTTGCTGAATATGCTCATGGGTTCTGGTGTCCACCTTGTTGCGACAGTTAATGCAAAGTCGTCCACCTAAACCTTTATACTCCGGAATGAAGTAATAAGTATAATCAAATTCAGGTGCCGAGGCTTGGCGGAGATGCACTCCGGCAGCTTCAGGGCAGGTTGGTTTGCATGATGACGCGCAGGGCTTCGGCTGTGTTTTCAGGGAAAGGCCAGGTGTCGGTGGAGTACCTCGGAATCACGGCTTTCTTTATCCTCATGGCAGGGCTTTTCTTCGCCTACGCGTTTTCGGTTTTTAGTGAGAACAAGAACCTGGTGCTCGGGCAGGACGCGGCAGCAAAGATAGCGGACAACGCCAACCTAGCGGCATCTCTCGGCAACGGCAGCCAAATACAGTTTGAGGTTGAACTGCCAGACACCGTGAGTTCTGTGGTGGCATTCAACAGGATTGTCTACGTCAACTACGCTTCTTCTGTCGGCAGCACCAGCGCATACGCCTATGCCAAGGCCAACATCACGCCCTTAACGCTTCAAGTGTCACAGGGCAGGAGGACTATGACTGCCACCTTTTCTGACGGCAACGTGGTGATAGGTTGAATGTGGGGGCAAAGCAAAGGGGAAACGCCAGTTTAAGTGCGAGCCGAAGGCGAGCACGACCTACCGAGCAAAGCGAAGACAAAACACCACCGGCGACAGGACCATCCGCCATTGCAGTGCGAGGCCAAAGGCCGATCAAGTCCTGTCGAGGCAAAGTCGACCTTGTCCATTTGGGGACGAGGCTTCACACCCGGAAGGTTACCGGGAGGTTTCCAGCTCTGCCGCCGCGAGCAAGCGGCGCGGGGCAGGCATCGCTGGAGGCCATTTTAGCAACCGTGACCCTCCTACTGGTGTTCATGGTGGTGTACCTCCAGCTTGGGCAGCACCAGGCAAAGGCGGATTACCTTGGAACTGTAGAGGTGCAGAGGAACGACTGCACGCATCTGCAGGCGGCCATTGCCGCGGTGCAGAATACCGGCGCCAATTCCCAGATAGAGCTGTTCATTTCCTCTGACGCGAATGTTTCGCAGGACATCATAAGGTTAGGGAGCTACTACTGCTACTTCCGCTCCAACGACATCAGCGCCCAGCTAAGGCAGGGCGATGTCAGGGTGAAGCGCGTGAACGGGGTTGTTTCGATTGAGAACTTCTGATGGCGAGATTGCAGCAGTATCGGCCACATTGCCCAGGTTTCCCAACAAGGGCATAGTGAGTGAGTTATTTGCACGCCTTGGCATTGGGCAACGGGATTTTTTGGACAATAGCCTGGCCCAAGGCATCATGTTCGACTTTGCGCTCGGCCTCTTGCTCTTCCTGCTGGCTTGGTCCTACCTCGACGCGCAATTCGGCATCAGGTTCGTAGAGGCAAGGCAAGACAGCGACGTTGGTATAATGAAGGCTAAGGCGGAATACGCAATCGACACGCTCGTGAGGAGCGGAGGAAGCCCGGACAACTGGGAAGAGCTAGGTATCGACAGTCTCGTCTTCCCGGGACTTGCGCAGAGGGACAGAGAGCTGTCTGAGGCCAAGCTCGCTGCTTTCTCTAACCTCTCGTCGGAATACGGCAGGCTCAAGGACGCCATGGGCCTCGGGGAGTTCGACTTTTCGTTCAGGTATGCCGGAGGCGCCGACGTGAATGCCGGCCTCGAGCCACAGAGCAGGGCGACAATAGTGGCTGTGCAGAGGGTGGCGCTCTACAAGGGTGTTGTCGGCACAGCCACCCTGAAGGTGTACAGGCTGGAGGACTGATGGCAGTGGCTGGAAAAGGGAAGGGTTTCGCGTTTTCCATGGATGCGGCCGCGGCAATCACACTGCTGGTCGCGGGAATGATGATGTTCACGGGCATCCAGAACCAGCAGGCACTAAGCTCGGGGCAAACCTCCACAATTGTGGAGGATACTCTCTACGCCCTAGAGGCCTCCGGCTACATTGCGGGGACTATAGACAGTAATTCTCCGACACAGGCGGCACAGCTAATAAGGGAGCGCCTCCTCTTAGTGCTCCCGCAGGGCTTTGACGCCAACGTCACTGTCACTGCGTTTACTGCGGAAGAAGGCCAGTGCGCTTCCGCGCAGGATTTCCATGCCTGCTTCCCGGACTCCAACAGGGTGACGGGAAAGGCCGGTGGCGCGGCAGGAAGCGTGTTTGTCTCTGGCAGGAAGTTTTTCATCAGGAAGCAGCCGCCGGGAGACTGTAACATTGCCTACGCGAGCTTCGGCACGGCGGAAACAATGGGGCAGGGTTATACAGGACCTGGAAGCATGCTTGGCACAGGGGGTGGTTTAGTTGGCGCGGGGGCGCAATTCAGCGAGGCGGAGTTTGAAGGCATCGACACGAACATCACCTTCGACGTGAATGTCACTCCAGACGGGCCAATTTCATGCGACCAGAACGTGGACATCACGCTCTCGGTTTCTGTTCCGGAGGACGTGAGGAAGCCAATAGACCTCATGCTAGTGATTGACAGGAGCGGCTCGATGAGCTGGGGAGGGAGGCTCTCCACGTCCTACGCGAACTCGGTTTCGCTTGACTCGGGCGGTGCTTATGCTTTTGTCGCGGACGATGCTGGCGGAGTCAGGAGCGTTGACATCTCAAACCCCCTTATCCCGGTCCTCGCCGACACCTACGACCCCGGCACTGTGGTCGACCTCGCGCTGGACAGGAACTGGGTTTTCGCGGCTGATATCTCAGGCACGGACCAGGTCTTTGCGATAAATAGGACCGACCCACTGAACCTCACTAACACAGGTTCGATAAGCGTGCAGACATCCAATGGCATTGGTGCTGCGGACGGTTATGCATACCTCGCGGGAAGGGCGAACGATACGACTGGCCTAATAGTGATAAACGCCACTAACCCAGCGAGCATGAGCATTGCAGGCGTCAGGGCAACCTCAAGCCCAAGGGACGTTTTCGTGGACGGCAACTACGCCTACCTCGCTGATGGGAGCGCTGGCCTCAGGATTATAGACATCAGTAATAAATCATCGCCGGAAATAAGAGGCACTTACAACACGCCCGGCACGGCTTATGATGTCTTTGTGGCTGGCAACTACGCCTACGTCGCCGATGGTTCAAACGGCATGGTCGCAGTGGACGTCACGAACAAGTTATCGCCTTCCTTTGCAGGCTCTTACAACACCCCTGGCACCGCATACTCAGTTTTCGTGGACGGCAACACGGCATACGTGGCCGACAGAACTGTGCTCTTCTTGCTGGATGTCTCGAACCCCGCAGCTATCACCGCAGACGCCAACTATGTGACGCCGTACAACTACTTCGATGTGTATGAAAGGGATGGTTATGCATACCTAGCGGCAGGTTCGATGGGACTCATCACCATAGACGCGCAGGCTGGCCCGAGGATAAACAACGCGAAAGAATCGGCGAAAACCTTTGTCGACTACAACGGTTGGAAGATGCCACCTGACAAGCTTGGAATGGCGTCGTTCAGCAGCAGCGCCACGCTCGACCGCAACCTCACAACCGACAGGAACTCCGTGAAGCAGAGGATAGACGCACTGGTCGCGAACGGCGGCACCAACATCGAGACGGGAGTCAGGTCGGCAAACATGGAACTCATCAGCGCAAGGCACAATCCTGGCGCTCTCATGTTCGAGGTCCTGCTTTCCGACGGACAATCCACGACAGGCAACTCGCAGAGCGCAGCAAACGAAGCTGACGCCAACGGCATAGTGATATTCACGATAGGCTTTGGCGAGGACGCTGATACTGAGAACTCACCAACATTGCGAACATAACCGGTGGCAGCTACTATTCTGCCGGTGATGCCAACGCGCTCATCGAGGTGTTCAGCCTCATTACCCTCAGGGTGGCGGAAATAGCGAACGACGCGAACGTCTCAGTTCCTGTGATACCAGGGCAGGTGGTCGTGGATGACGCTAACGGCATTGTACAGGACGGCAATCTTGTTTTCCGGGCTGGCACCATAACGAAGAGCTCGCCCTTCTCCGTCACCTATAGGCTCAATTTCCCGTGCAACAACAGCAGCGTATGCAACGCGAGCGCCTTTACCTTTCCAGGCCCCGGAGCGACATTCAGCTATTACGACTCCAACGGCGTTGTCCACATAATCGACTTCAATGACTCAACCACAGTTTCCTTCAGGTCGAGGGACCTGAACGTGGAGGTCACTGCTGGCACCATACTTGGGAAGGATAACGTCCTGCTCGACGCGAGGGTGCAGAACACAGGTGACCTCGACGCGAATTCAACAACCCTCAAATTCAGGCTGAACGACACCAACGGCGAGGTGTTGGCTTCCTACGCCGTGCCGACATTGTGTTCACAGGGAACGCCCGGCTGCACATCATCCTCAACATTCTATCAATCAGTGGGTCTCAACACAGAGGGAGTGATTTATGCGGCGCTGAACGACGACAACTCCATCAGCGAGTGCCCAATCGGCAATTACTTTGTGGTCAACTGCTACGGCGGCCCTTCCACGCAAGTGTACTCTGTTGGATACTATGCTTGGAGGTCGTGATTGGGACGGCGGGGCACACTTGTGCGGCAAAGGAACAGGACACAAGGGATGTATTGGAAAGAGGTATTGATATGGGAAATAGTGGAATTTTGGCAAGGCCGGCGAAGGCAATGGGCGCGAGAGGGGTGCTGTTTTCAGCCGTGGTGCTTCTTACGATTCTCGCGCTCCTCTCCCTGCACGAAGCGGCGGGAAAAGCCGAACTATCTTCGCAGGGCATTGAAAAGACCCTGAACGCCTACAAGAAGGCCGCCGATAAGTACTCGAACATCAAGAGGAGCATGGTAGTGCTTTCAGCCAACACCGCCGAAAGCGAGGTCGCCGCGAGGGTGCTGCCATTCAGGTATTCGCTCGACATCAACAGGGTTTCTGTGGCGGCAGACCTTCCCGTGAGGCAGATGAGTGTGGATGCATACCTCGGTGCGCTGAATTACTTCAAGGTGTTCGCGGAGGATGCAAATTACTCCAACCAGTATGACGCCATGAAGGTGGACATGAATATCCTCACGCCCGCATCCTGGGGCGGAACCGACACTAATGTCTCCTTTGTAGTGAAGCCGCACTGCCTCAGGTACTCGCTGCTCGACGATAACTCAGCGAGGCTCGATTTTCCCTGTGTTGGCTCGGACTTCAATGCCGTGGGAAGAATCGACCTCAACGTCACACTTGGCGGCACCCACGACTTCGGCTCCATGGAATGCTCGTTTGGCGGGGCTGCTGGCTGCCCTGAGGGCCAGTATACCCCATTGAGCGCCCTGCCTTACCTAAGCCTTGCGGTGCTGGACGCGAACTGCCCATCATGCAGCCTCTCGCAGAAAACTGTCGGCGTGCACTTTGACCCAAACGCTGGCAACTACGTTAGGCTTGGGTGCGGCGCTGCGCCCTGCAGCTCCCCGC
>SBBR01000108.1 GCA_005239615.1 archaeon | reverse complement strand
TCCGAGCACCAGCCATTGAGAATCTTGATTGTCTGGCCTTCCTCGACCTGCTCGCATTGCTCGTTCCAGAGCGTGACGCGCACTTCCCGTCCTTCCCCGTCCTTCCCTGCGCAGTTGCAGACTGTCCCCGAGCCCCTGTCGTTTGCGAACTTGCGCGGCTCCTCCTTTGAAACCACTTCAAGGGTCATTTCATCTACTGGGGAATTTGGCCTTAGGTCCTTTACATTCATTTGCAAACCACTCTAGAAGTTTCCACGACAAATGCTTTTAAATGAAATGCCTTGGCGCTTGCTAAACCCGCATACCCTTCAGGGTCACAAACGACCAATGTAAAATACAATGAATCCAAATGGCGTGAATACGAGCGCCCTGAACTGCACGCCCGATGCCTCGCCAAGTATGGCGAAAAACAATTGGTGTACTAACGCCCAGAAGAGGCTTTCAACTGCTGGCTTTAACCACACTTTTCACACTCAGAACGCTGACGCGGCGATTACAATGTAGAATGTCAGCACCCATGCAAGCGGAATATGTTTTGCCATGTCTGCCGTATTTTCAAGGAAAAGCAGTGCAGGCACCCTTAGGAAGTACAACAGCCCGATTCCTGCGACGGTGAAAATCGTGAATCCTGTGACCATGAACATGTTCATGGAAGTGACGACTATCAAGTAGAACATAATGCCCCTCAAAAGAGGCGCTTTTCCTCCGGTGAACAAATTGCCCACTGCATAGAATATGAACGCCCAGTGCAGGTTGCCCATGAAAAGGTCTTCGAAGAACATGGCATTCAGGCCAAGCGCGTTTGCTGCGATTTCCGTGAAAGTCATGTTCCATTCAACCTGCAGCCTATCTAGGCAGTTCCAACAGGCCTATCGGCCATCCTTATACGAATGCCTTTCTCGGCATTGATATTGATTTGTGGAGGGTTTTTCCACCACTTTTTAAATTATTTCCCGGGCTTATTCATGCTTGGACGTGGAAAAAGGTCTGGAAGTGCTCGGCCTCTCGAAGAAGGAGGCGCAGGTTTACTTTGCCCTTGTAAGGGCCAGCCAGTCTTCCGTTGGAAAGCTCAGCCAGCTCACCGGAATAAACAGGAGGAGCGTCTATGACTGCGCCGAGTCCCTTATGGCAAGCGGCCTAGTAAGCTACCAGATATTGGCAAGAAAACGCTTTTCCAGCCCACAATCCTCAAGAGCCTTGATGCAATGCTCGAGGAAAAAAGGTCGGTTGCAAAGTCCCTGCAGGTAGAGCTTGCAGCCTATTTTTCCAGGGGATTGCCTGAGCCATCGGTTGAGGTCTATTCTGGCCTGAGGTCGCTCAAGGGCATATTTGAGCGCCTGCTCGAATAGAAAGATGCCATACATATTTACGGTGGCTCAATGCAGGCTGATGAGTTCCTGTCTGTTTACATGCCGCAATGGAAAAAAAAGAGGGCCAAGGCCGGGATAAAAATCAGGGGAATATTCGCGGACGTGCCAAAGGTCGCCAAAAAAATCAGAAGCCTGCCGCTTGCCAGCTACAAGTTAGTGCCCCCAGCGCTCGTCAGCCCCGCCTTTTGGTGGCTGCAGGCTGACACAATTTACCTCTTTTTTTTACCAGTCGAACCCAACTGTGATAGTAGTCAAGAGCCCGGAACTGGCAAAAACATTTGCGCACTCTTTCAAAACCCTGTGGGCAAAAGCATGATTGCGCCAATCGCCTTTTGGTTTCGTTGCCAGCTAATTCCGGCCAATCTTCTCCGCGAACGCCTTTAACGTGTATTTCCTGATTCCCTTCGCCCTGTTGAAGTCCCTGTCCTCGGTCACCATTTCTGCGAGGCCGCGCTCATTGGCAACAGCGTAATGTACGGCATCCCTTGGCATGAGCTTTATTTGTTTCATGGCTTCAATGGTCAGGTTTGCCGTGTCCCTTGTGGCACCCACAATTTCCAGGTTGGCCATCATCAGGAAATTCCTGCCAGCCTCCATGGCGGCTTCTCGCCCCTTGTACTTCAGCACCAAAAACACGAGTTCCCCGAAGGTTACAAAACTGGTGACTCCGACGAAGGCCCCTTCCTGCATCGCTTTTATGATTGCTGCGGCGTGATGCCATCTTTCGTCCATATTCAGGGCAAGGTAGGTGAAAACCGTTGTCTCGAGGTAATATCTCATCGCGGGATCCCCTTCGGGAACCCTTCCACAAACTGCTTCTTGAGCATAGCCGGGCTGGCCCTGATTTTTTTGCCGGAGAAAGCTATTCTCCTGAAGGATTCTATTACCGCATCCGGCTTCGGCCTTGAAATTAGCACGCCTTCCTTCTCTTTCCTGGCAACAACCTTCCCATAGGGCGATATCCCATACTCGTCCCTGAGGCTTTTAGGGATGAGCACCTGCCCCTTGGGCCCGACGCTGATTAGAAGTTCTGCCACAAGTATCACTTGCAGGAATACTTTGGTATAACCTTTATTTATACTTTTTGGCTGCGGGCGTTAAAATCGACCTCAGATTATCCTGTCAATGATGAACTCTGGCCTGAATTCAAGCAGGTCATCATACCTCTGCCCTGTGCCCACGAACACAATCGGCTTGCGCAGCGAGTAGAGCAGCGAAATCGCCGTGCCACCCTTGGTGTCGGTGTCAATCTTCGTGAGCACAAATCCGTGCAGGCCAATCGCCTTGTCAAACTCTGAGGCCTGCTGGAGCAGTGCCTGGCCCGTGAATGCTTCGCCCACATACAATTTAAGGTCGGGCTTCACGACCCTCTCGACCTTCTTCAATTCCTCAATAAGGTTCCTGTTGGTTTCCTGCCTTCCAGCGGTGTCAATAAGCACTACATCAATGCCTTTCGCCTCCGCGGCCCTCACCGCGTCAAAGGCCACGGCGGCAGGGTCAGAGCCGTACCTGTGCTTCACCACTTTTACCCTGAGCGCATTCGCATGGGCCTCGAGCTGTTCTATGCTCGCCGCCCTGAAAGTGTCGCCGGCCGCCATTATGATGCTCTTCCCGCGTTTCATGAAGTAATTCGCGACCTTCGCGATTGAGGTGGTTTTCCCAGCGCCGTTGGGGCCGAAGAACATTACCTTGAGAGGCTTGTGCTCAGCCGTCATTGCCATCACATTCACCTGCCCTGTCTCCATGACCTTCGCAAGTGATTTCCTGACCTCGTGCTTTAGGAATGCAGTTACGTCCTCGCGCGAGGAAACATCCTTCCCGACAAGCCGTGTTTTCAGTTCCTTCACAATCGCCTCTGCCGCGTCCTGCTGGACATCAGCCTCCAG